>JBDKLA010000079.1:0-3471 GCA_039795835.1 Actinomycetota bacterium
CTCAGCAGTGATCGAAGCAAGTTGCTTCTTCATCGAAAGAATAAGTTCAGCCTGGGTCTGAATGTCGTCTGCGGTACCACCGAAGCCACCAGAAGGCTGGTGCAACAGAACGCGGGTGTTCGGGGTTGCATAGCGCTTACCCTTGGTTCCCGAAGAGAGCAGGAACTGACCCATCGAGGCACACATACCAATTCCGACGGTGACGATGTCGTTCGGCACGTACTGCATGGTGTCGTAGATCGCCATTCCAGCGGTAATCGAACCACCTGGTGAGTTGATGTAAAGGAAGATGTCCTTAGTTGAGTCTTCTGCCGCCAAAAGCAAAATCTTGGCGCAAATCTCGTTCGCCATGTCGTCGCGAACTTCACTGCCTAACCAGACAATACGATCCTTCAATAAACGTTCGAACGCGCTATTGCGATCAAATCCTGCGTCAGCCATAGCCAATCTCCTTCTTCGTGTTGCTAGTAAACGATAACTGCCAACCGAGACAAAACCAGTGCGTGTTCGCCAATGGCAAAACCCCGAGCCAAAAGACCCGGGGTTTCACTAAATAACTATTTAGTCGTGGTCGTGACCCTCGTGCGAGTCGTGCGACTCTGCAGCGGTTCCGATGAAGGCCGACAGGTCAACTGCCTTGCCCTTCTTGTCTACAACTTCAGCCTTCGAAAGCACGTGTGCCAGCGCCTTGCGACGAGCAACCTCACCAACGAACGAAGGAATCTGGTTGTTCTGGTCAATGATCTTGATGAACTCGTTGAGGTCCATGCCGTACTGCTGAGCAGACTGAGCAAGGTACTCAAGGATTTCGTTCTCAGATGGCTGAACCTTCTCGGTCTCAGCAATCTCGTCCAAGATCATCTGCAACTGGAATTCACGAGTCGAGTCAGCGGTAACTTCCTTGCGGTGAGTCTCGTCCTCAAGACGACCCTCTCCCTCAAGGTGACGGTGAACTTCCTGCTCGATTAGCTTCTCCGAAACAGCAACCTTCACAAGCTCAAGAAGCTTGTCGGTTAGCTTGTTGCGAGCCTCAACACCCTGCTCATAGGTCTTGCCAACAGCAACCTGGGCCTCAAGACCCTTCTTTAGCTCCTCGATGGTGTCGAATTCGCTGTAAAGCTTGGCGAAGTCGTCATTTGCCACTGGAAGCTCGCGCTCCTTGACCGAAAGCAGCTTGACGGTGATCTCAGATTCCTTACCAGCCGACTCACCACCAACTAGCTTGGACTTGAAAACGGTGGTCTCACCTGCAGTAAGAGTGTCCAGGGCCTCATCGATTCCATCAACAAGGTTTCCCGAACCGATTTCGTAAGAGATGTTCGAAGCCGAGTCAACTTCCTTGCCATCGATGGAAGCCGAAAGGTCAATCGAAACGAAGTCACCCTTCTTAGCAGCGCGCTCAACGGTCTTCAAAGTTCCGAAACGAGCACGAAGCTTGTCAAGTTCTTGGTCAACTTCGATTGGAGCAACCTTAACTTCGGCAACCTCTAGCTTGATTCCGTCTAGCTTTGGAAGCTTAACCTCCGGACGAACCTCAACTTCCATGGTGAACACTAGGTCACCCTCGAAAGACTTCTCGTCTGGAGTCTTAACAATCTCAACCTCAGGGCCAGATAGCGGACGAAGCTTCTCAGCAACCATCGCTTCCTGGAATAGTGGGTTCAAACCATCGTTGATAGCGTGCGATAGCACAGCAGCACGGCCAATTCGCTGGTCGATGATCGCCGCAGGAACCTTACCCTTGCGGAAACCTGGGATGTTTACACCCTCAGCAATGTGCTCGTAAGCGTGATCGATGCTAGGACGAAGATCGGTTGGGTTCGCTTCGATGGTTAGCTTCACACGAGTTGGGTTAATACGCTCGACAGATGTCTTCACAGGTTTCTCCGTAGGTTTTGGCCAATTGGCCTATAAATAAACAACCACAATCAACTGGTCGGGATGACAGGATTTGAACCTGCAGCCCCCTGTTCCCAAAACAGGTGCGCTACCAAATTGCGCCACATCCCGTTGCAGTTTCGATTTTTCTCAAAACAAAACAACCTAAGTAACTCTATCGCATAAGATAGTTCGGTAAGTGAGATTTTCTAAAAGAAATCCCTTGCGGGTGTAGCTCAATGGTAGAGCCTCAGTCTTCCAAACTGATGGTGCGAGTTCGATTCTCGTCACCCGCTCCAAAACACAGATATTTGGGGTCACATTGCCTAGCGCCAAAGAAATCATCTTGTTCATGCTGAACAACGACGCCCGCTTCCGAACAAGGGAGCGCAATACGCTAACCAAGAAGATCACAAAGTCCCTAAAAGGAGAAGCCCCAAAGGCTTACTGGGGTTACTACGGTTCAATGATTGTGATTGTTGCAATCATGCTTGTGACTGCGGGGCTCATGGTTTTCGATGCCGAGACTAAAAATCTTGATGCCTACATCTACACGATTCTGGGCACCATGATTGCTGGAATTCCAGTAATTGGATTTGGTGGTTTCAAGATGTTTGAAACGTATTTCAAGCTACACCCTGAAGATTTTCCAAACGATTAGCGCTGGCACTTTGGGCAGTAATACAACTTTCGCCCAGCCATAATCTCTAGGACAATGTGTGTGCGGCATTTGCGGCATGGTTTGCCGTTTCGTTTATAAACGTGGTGACGCTCTGGCTTACCAGGGTCTTCGTCGAGGAATCCGTCGCGGGTGAGCATTACGCCGTGTTTGACTCCGAGTTCGAGTAGGTAGACCGAGTCGTTCCAGATCTCTTTGATCTGCTTGGTGGTTAGCTCATTACCCGGTTTGTGAGGGTTGATTTTGGCGCGGTAGAGGATCTCGGCGCGGTAAACGTTACCGATTCCACTGATTACGTCCTGGTTCATAAGCAAGAGACCGATTGCTGTTTTCGACTTCTGTAAATTGCTCAGGAATCGCTTGTATTCGGTTCCGTCATCGGGGTTCAGTGGGTCTGGTCCGAGTCTTTTCTGAAGAACTTCTAGCTCAAGAGGTTCGATTAGTTCGCAGATGGTTGGGCCGCGGAGGTCGGCCATGTCTTTAGTTGTGTAGAAACGGGCTCTGACCTGACCTTGAACTTCTGGGAGAACTTCGTTTTCAAGTTTTACGAAACGCCATTTGCCATAGATACCCAGGTGAATGCGAAGCGTTCGGCCGTTTTCGAAGTCGAGGAACATCTGCTTGCCGATTGCCCAAGCCTTAGTGAGTTTGGTTCCCGAGATTAGCTTGGCGCTTGCGGAGAATCGACCCTGCGGAGAATCGATGGTTAGTGTCTTGCCGGCAAACAGTTCGTTGAAGCTGTTTGCTATTCGGTGGACTGTGTGACCCTCGGGCACTTAGAGAATTACTTCGCCTGAGGTTTCGTAGATGCCGATCTTGTTGATGCGGCGAACGTGGCGTTCGTCGTTGCTGAACGGTTCGGCGATGAAAAGTCTGATTAGTTCAAGAACTTCGGCTTGTTCGTGCTGGCGGGC
>JBDKLA010000080.1:0-3191 GCA_039795835.1 Actinomycetota bacterium
TTCAAGAAAACGGTGAATGGAGAATCTCTTCAGCGCCAAACCTGACCGTGCTTCTGTTGCCAAACTTCAAGGTCTTGTTCAAAGCGGTGCCGGTTTATTTCTGGGACAAGTCGTTCTCTTACCTCGTGCCAGACATCCGCTGGTTCCCAACCAGGGCGTCACTGGCCACAAAGTTGACCAACGCCCTAATTGCCGGGCCAACCAAGTGGCTCTCGCCAGCGGTTCAGAACATCCTTCCAGAAGGAACTAGGTTGAACATCAACTCGGTGACCGTGGACAACGGGACCGCGTCGATCGATTTCAATTCCAGTGCCCTAAAGATTCCAAGCTGGAAGCGCCCTTATCTTCGCTCCCAACTGCTGGCAACTCTTGGTTCGGTTAGTGGAATCAACCAGATCTCGATCTCGGTTGAGCGCACGGTGCAAGTTATCGGGGTTGGGGCATCCGGCATGCCAGAGAACAATTCCTCGCTGCCGGTGATCATGACTCGAGATGGCCTAAGCCACGTTTCTGGAACCACTCAACTCGAAATTGTTGGCACTAAAGAGTTGCTCGCCAAGGAACCCGCTAAGGCCTTCGCCCTCTCAAGCGACGAGACTCTCGTGGTCCTGCTCGGTGCCACCGGTATCCGTGCACACAATGTGGGGCTCTTGGGTAATTCATCGCGCCTCATTGACGATCGCAAAGGCCTTCTCAAACCGAACATCGACAACCTCAACAACATCTGGACTGCCAGTCGTATTAGAGGTTCAGCGCTTCGAGTTACCGATGTCCTGGGTAATCAAATCAGCCTTCCCAACCCATTTGGACCGAAAGGGCAGATTGAGGGAATTGCGATTAGCTCCGAAGGCGCACGTTTGGCAATTCTTCACAAGGTGCCTGGCGGTCAGCGGGTCGATGTCTTTGCGGTAACCAGAGACAAGAGTCGCAAGGTTATTGCCCTCGGCACGCCTGAGCCGGTGACCGGATTTGGAAATTCCATTCAGGAAATCGGTTGGTTAGATCAGGCGTCCCTGATTGGCTTGGTAACAAGCCCAGACGGCTTCCAATCCTCCACCGCGGTGATGGTCGGTGGCCCAACAATTCAGGGTCAGCGCACCTCGGCTGGAACGTCGGTGGTTGGAGTCGTTGGTGGCACCCAGTACTACCTGAACGCCAGCGGTGAACTTTATGTTTCGGCTTCCTTCGGCTGGACTTTTGTGCGCTCCGACGTGGTTGCTCTTCGCATGGCTGGTCAGTAGTTCTCCACAGAACTTTCGATCTCCCGAAGTCTGCAACACTCCCTCTGCAAAATTTCTGAATGAGCCTGCTGCTAGACCTATTCGCCCCAACCAAATGTTTGTTCTGTAATCGGCTCGGAAGCAGGGTTTGCTCCGGTTGCGAATCATCGGTTGGTTCGAGCCCCAGGCTGGTTTACCGTGACGGCCGAATCGGGTTTTCGGCCACCGACTACAACGACCACGCCAAGAAGCTCCTTCGATCTTTCAAGGAACTGGGGGAGAGTGAACTCGCATCCACAATGGCTCGTGCAATGCTTCCCCTGCTCGGTTGTTTCGAAGAACTGCCGTCTCTGCTGGTTCCGATTCCTAGTAACCGAAGTTCGCTCGAAGCTAGAGGCTTCAACCCAGCCGAACTTCTGGCCAGAGAGGTTAGCCTGCGAAGACCCGGGCTCACCTGGGCGAACCTTTTGGTGCGAAGTCGCGAGACCCTCGACCAGAGCAAACTTTCTCCCACTGAACGCCACGAGAACCAGACCGGCTCGCTCGTGGCTAGGGTTGGGCAAGGGAGCGTACTGCTTGTCGACGACGTAATCACAACCGGCGCCACCATCAAGCAGGCCGCGCAGGGTTTAGAAAAAGCTGGCTATTTTGTGCAAGGTTTCGTAACTTTCGCCGAAACCGAATCGAAAAGGTGTAACTTGACTACACAGGCAACGTTGCCTGCAGATGGAGGAACATCATGGAACTAACAATTTCCGCAAAAAACCTAACCGTCTCCGACCGCTTTCGAGAATACGTTTCCGAGCGGGCAAACAAAGTTGACCACCTGCTGCATCGAGTGCAAGAACTGGTCGTAAAAGTCACCAGGCACGACCACTCCCGAAACTCAGGTCCGGAAGATCAGGTCGAGCTAACCGTTTTCGCATCCGGTCAGATCATTCGAGCCGAAGCACACGCCCAAGACAAGTTCTCGGCCTTCGACGTTGCCTGGGGCAAATTGTCCGAGCGTCTTCGCCGTGCCAACGACCGCAAAAAGCCACACCACGGTCACCACGGAGCTCCTGGGGCCGCTGAGCTCAGCGCCAGCGAGTTTTCGGGCCTAGACGTAACCCCTGCCGACCTAAGCCTGCTCCACCCGAGTGAAGCAGCCGAAGAAGCACCAGACTTTGGTGAATCGCCGGTAGTGATCCGCAGGAAAGAGTTTCACGCCGAAACCATGACCGCTGATGACGCCATTTCCAACATGGAGTTGCTGGGCCACGATTTCTACCTGTTTATCGACTCGGAAAATGGCAAGCCAAGCGTTGCTTACCGTAGAAAAGGCTGGAATTACGGGGTCATCGCTCTCAGCTAGCACTCAGCAACTAACCAGCCGCCACGGGTAAGATTAAGTTGATTGTCCCGTAAGGCTTGGAGTCGTTTTGGCATCGTTGATCAACAAGTTGCTTCGCGCTGGTGAAGGCCGTATTTTGGCCAAGCTACGCAACCACGTAGTCGCTGTGAATGCCCTCGAAGAGGACTTCAAAGCACTAACCGACGAGCAACTAGCCGGTGAAACCGCAGCTCTTCGCGAGCGCTTCGCCGCCGGTGAAACCCTGGACGACCTGCTACCTGAGGCATTTGCCGCCGTTCGCGAAGCAGCTTCTCGAACCCTTGGAATGCGTCACTTCGACGTTCAGATCATGGGTGGCGCTGCACTGCACCTAGGCAACATTGCCGAAATGCGCACCGGTGAAGGTAAGACCCTAGTGGCCACCCTACCCGCCTACCTAAATGCAATCGCCGGTCGCGGCGTCCACGTGGTTACGGTAAACGACTTCTTGGCTAGCTACCAGAGTGAGCTTATGGGTCGCGTGTTCCGTGCACTTGGTATGACCACCGGTTGCATCATCTCGAACCAGGACCCACAGGAGCGTCGCGAGCAGTACCTCGCCGACATCACCTATGGAACCAACAACGAGTTCGGCTTCG
>JBDKLA010000081.1:0-5174 GCA_039795835.1 Actinomycetota bacterium
AGGAACTTCTCTTTATCGGTGGCCTTGACCAGGTAGTTCGGCGTGATCTGACCCTTGATCGGCGTGCAGTCCGGTGGAATCACCGTGGACGAAACCGGGTGACGAAGCGTGCAGGAATACCACTGATACGCGTAACCGGTCAACGGATTCACCGCCGGAGAAGCATCCCAAATTCCCTCGAACGCGGTTAGCGTAGTGGCTGCTCTGGCTTCGTTGTCGGCGTCGTCGGTGCCAGTTGGGGTTGGGTAAAGACTCACTAACTTCGGTGCCATGTTAATTTCCAAAGTCGGCAAAGACGTTACCGTGGTCACCCCAGCTTCGTTGGTCGCGGTGACCTTTAGAACAATCTGACTTCCACGGTCGGCGACCTTCAATACATAACTGTCGGTGCCCGAAGCGGCGATGGCACAGGTTCGGTAGTCAACAGTGCCCGATGCGCAGCGAAGCCACTGCAAGGTTGTGACCGGTGCTGGGAAACCGGTCACGGCAATGCCGATGGCATTTAGCTTTTGCCCAACCCATTGGTTTCCGGTGATGCTCACCGAGTCGGCGATTTCTGGAATCTGGCGGATCTGTAGAGAGGACGACGAATACTTGGTAACTTCACCCACCGAGTTCTTGAGTTTGAACTCGACCACAATGTATTTCTGAATGTCGACGTTGGTTAGTCGATATGTGCTTCCAACGAAACCGACGATTGGATTGCAGCCGGCCGGAATGACGGCGCCGATTCCGTCCACGTAGTTGTCGCAGCGGAACCAACGGTAGCTACGGGCGGGTGTTGGCCATCCAGCGGTTTCAGCAACCACAACCTCGAGCAGTCTTCCTTTATCGCGAAGGTTATTTAGGATTGGCCCGCGGTTGAAACGAGGAGCCTCTGCAATGTCTGGAGTGCTCGGGCTGTAAACGGTTTGGGATCCGTGCTCATTGAATCCCCGCACTGCTACCAGTAGGAACTTGCCCGAGTCGGCGGTGGTCGGAGTATAGGTCTCAAGAATCTGACCGCCGATCGCGGTACAGCCGGGTGGAACGTCCAGGGCTTTGACTCGCTGTTGCGTATCGCAACGGAACCACTGGCGAGAGAAGGTAGCGGCCGGGTTACCGCTCCAGGTGTCGGCACCCTCGGTCAGTTGAACACCAACCTTCGCCGGGTTGGTCGCACTGGTCGGTGCTGCAATGGTGAGGTTTACCGGCGCAACGTTTACCAACTGCGAACTCGATGTGAAACGCTTCGCAACTCCGAGTTCATTCGTGAGAGTGATTGAAGCTAGGACATATTTGCCGACATCCGAGTTTGTGAACGCATAGCTTGCGGAAGTGGCGCCACCGATGATCGAACAACCTACCGCGAGCGCTGCCGAGTCATCCGCTACCGGCGCCGAGCACCGGTACCAGGCGTAGTCGATTTGAGGATCTGAAGTTCCACGAATCGAGCCGATTGCTGGAACCAGGTTTGCTCCGCCAACCACGTGTTGGTTCCCAACCGCTGGGCTACCCAGGAAGCTAGGAGCCTCTAGCACCTGATAGGAGGTGGGACTCCACACCGAAACTCGAGCCGAACCTTGAACTGCCACTACCTTCACTGAAAGGTACTTGGCAGCATCGGCGCTAACCGGGGTGTAGGTCTTTGAAGTTGCTCCGTTGATTGGTTCACAGCCGGCGGGAATGCTATCGGCTTTCTCGGTAACCAAGCTCGAACAGCGATACCAGGCGTATTCGAAAGTTGGTTGCGGGAAGCCGGTCCAGGTTCCATCATTCGCCTCAACTGGAATCGAAAGCTGTACCGAACCCTTGGTTGAACTCGGTTTCGAAATCTGAACATTCACCAGACTTCCGGTGATCTGCGCACTCGAAGCGGAGGTTCGCACCGTCTGGCCGGCGGCATTCGTCAACGTCACTCGAGCTACCAGGAAGTAACCCTCGAGGCTCGTGTCAAGATCAATCGTTGAGCCGATCTTGCCAGCAATCACGGTACAGCCAACGGGAATCGCCGCGGCGGCAACTTGTGCGGTTGCACACTTCGCCCAGGTGTAACTTTCGGTTGGCGAACCACCTACAGAGGACGCACCAGAGCTCACCGAGAGCGTGCCACCGGATTCGGCGGTTCCCGAAATTACCGGATCGGTACCAAAAAGAGGTTTGGTCTGCACGTAGGCGTCAGAGGCCGTAACTGCCGACTTGGTATCTGCTGGGTTAGTGGCAATCTCCTTGGCAATCACAAACTTGCCCTGCATTGCGAGGGTGGCGGTAATCGAAGTTCCGTTAGCACCGTCAATGAGCGTGCATCCACTCGGTACCTCGACCAAGCCGGAAGCAACAGCACTGTCGCAGTAGTACCACTGGTAAGTCTTGGTCGGCGCCGGGTTTCCAGTCCAGGTGCCAGGCACCACCGAGATGCTGCTGCCAACAATCGGTTGGCCGCTTGCCGTGGTCTGGGTGAAAGCGAGTTTCGGCTGAACGGTGTTGGCAGGAGCACTCAACACCTTTGAACTCGAGGCACTGAAGCTAGAAACCGGGGCGGAAGTGTTGGCGGCGTTTACCGCCTTTACCTGCACGACCAGGAATTTGTTGTTGTCGGTGGCACTCACCAAATAGTTTGAGTTCGTGGCCCCGGCAATTACCGCACACTTCGCGTTCTTCACAGCCGCAGCGGCCACAGCTGCCGTGCACGAATACCACTGATAGGTAAAGGTAGGGCTCGGGCTGGCCAACCAGGTACCGTCGATCGCGGTGACGGTTCGACCCACGACTATTTGTCCGGCGAATACCGACGCCGGCGCCGAGTTGACCGGAGCCTGCATGACCGCGGTGTCCGAGGCAATTCGAATCGAAGCGATGTTGGTAGTGCCGTTCTGGGCGGTAACGAAACTGGTGACCACCTTGTCCACGTCGCTTGCGGTAACCACATAGCTCGCAGCCGTGGCACCGACGATTTCGTCACAGCCGCTAGGCGCGGTAGTTCCTGCGCGTACCGCTTGGTCGCATCGATACCACTTATAGGTGTAGCTGGTTGCGGTAACCCAGCCCGTTAGATCAACCGAGTACTTCGAGTTGGCCTTGGCAGCTGTAGCCGAAGTGAACCTCACGGTTGAATTCGAACCGAGAACGGCTGGCTTTAGAGCCGGCGCAGCCTGAACGGCCACCGTGGTGGTGGCCGAGTATCGAGCCACCGGAGTATTGCCGGTTTGGCTGTTGGCAGCAAACGAACCAACCACCAGGTACTTAGCCTTCTGGGAGTTTGTCAGTGTAAAGGAATTCGAAGTGGCCCCGGAAATCGCCAAACATCCGGCAGGCAGAATATCGCCTGCGGTCGCCACATCATTGGCGCAGGAATACCACTGGCTGGTAACCGTTGGAGCCGGAGTTCCCACCCAATCAGGCGCGGTCAGCGAAACACTGTTTCCAGCCACTAGTTCATCAGAAACAACCACGACTGGATAGGTGGTCGCGGTAGGCGCAGCGTCGGCTGCGTTCGCTGAGGTTAACTGACCAAAAACCGTTGGAAGCAGTGCGAAAACAGCGGCTATACGCCACTTCAAATTCCGCATAATCCCCCGACTTCTAGGTAGGTATACCCCAAGTCTAATTAGCCGCACAATAAATAGAAAACTGAACTTTATTGCCTAGAAAGCCCTGTCTTTCGTGCTTGACTTGACGGGTGAACGAACTCGTAACGTCAATGATTTCCATCGCCATCTTTGGCTTCGTAACCTCGGTTACCCCTGGCCCAAACAACACTTACCTGTTGACCAGCGGAATGAACTTTGGAGTTCGCAAATCGCTCACCTATATCAACGGCATCCTGGCCGGTTTGATCCTGATGATTTCGGGCATGTATTTGGGCATCGACGCCCTGTTCGCGGCCTACCCGATCGTGCCCCAAATAATGAAGTGGGTGGGCTTCGCATACATCCTCTATTTGGCATACAAAATCGTGAAGTCGAGCTTCGTTCACAAGCACGAGCAAATCGAGCGAGTTGGGTTCTTTCGGGCCACCGCGTTTCAGCTGATCAACCCCAAGGCTTGGTTCGTGCTGATCTCTGCGGTGCCGACCTACATTCACGCAAACACCACACTGGGTGAGGCGACACTGATCTTTGCGGTTTTCCTGATTTTCACCTATCCGGGCGCGCTGATTTGGGCGATTTCCGGAGAACTAATGGCAGGGCTGCTCTCGAAGCCAACTCCGAGGCGAATTTTCAACGTTTCGGCGGCCATTTTGCTCGTCGCGTCGATGGTTCCAGCCCTATTTTTCTAGGAACTTTCAAGGCTCCATATAGGGTTTTCCAAACTTTAATAAATATATATCGCGACACACCGAGACCTTACAAAATGCTTAATTTTGCGGGCGTATTATCGGTCTACAACTAAATAGATCGTCTACTAGGGGAAGCCAGCGAATGTCTGACGGAACCCGAAAAGGTTCTCCAACGATAGACCTGGTGCCGATCTAAAAAATCACTAAAGCGGTTCACGAAAGTGGCGTTTTCGGTGTCTCTCGATTTGGTAAGATTGGGTAGAAATCGATAGCGGCTCCTCCTTCTAAAACCGCTGATGGCCCTTTTAGAAATGAGTAAAAATGAGTGCTGCAGTAGCAACCGTTTACACCCTTCCAGCTTGCGTTCAGTGCGACAGCACCAAGCGCCTGCTCACCCGCGAAAACATCGAGTTCAACGTTGTTGACCTAAGCCAGGACGCTCAGGCACTTGAGATGATCCAGGCCCTTGGTTACACCGCTGCGCCTGTAGTGATCGCCGGCGACGACCACTGGTCGGGCTTCAAAATGGAAAAGATTCTAGCGCTCAAGAACTAGCAATTTACGTGGTGTGAAGTGTTCGACATTGTGTACTTCTCAAGTACATCCGAGAACACCAAACGTTTCGTAGAAAAGCTTGGAATAAAGTCCAGCCGCATCCCGCTTTTCACCAAAGAGGTCGAAGACTTTGAGGTCGAAAAAGAAAGTATTTTGGTTCTCCCAACTTACGGTGGCGGCGAAGACAAAAGAGCAGTACCAAAACAAGTAATTAAGTTCCTGAATAACCCAGCTAATCGAGCAAAAATCGCCGGCGTAGTAGCGCTAGGTAACACCAACTTCGGTGAAACCTACTGCATCGCCGGCGACATAGTCTCCGAGAAGCTAAATGTCCCGCTTCTCTACCGCGTAGAGATCCTGG
>JBDKLA010000082.1:0-5780 GCA_039795835.1 Actinomycetota bacterium
CCGGATACTTTGGCACTCGGATATGCCGATTTGGGTGCCTCGAGCGTAACTTTCCACCAAGAAGCATCAATCGAGCCGATCAAACTTGCTAGAGCCATCCGCTCATCCGGTTCCAAGGCATCGATTGCAATTAGGCCGGGTACTTCTCTTGATTTCGTATTAGACAATTTGAGTGAATTTGACATGGTGCTTGTCATGACCGTTGAACCAGGTTTTGGTGGACAAAAGTTCATGGCTGAGATGATGCCGAAGGTTGTAGCCGCTCGTGCCGAAATCGACCGACTTGGCCTGGACATAAGAGTTCAGGTTGACGGCGGCATTGACGTTGAAACCATCGTCAAAGCGGCTGAAGCAGGTGCCGATACTTTCGTCGCAGGCAGCTCGATTTTTTCGAAAGAGAATCGCGAAGCCCAAATAGATTTGCTACGGAATCTTGCAAACAAACACATAAGACATTGATGCGAGACCTGCGTGCGTTAACCTAGATGTTATGACCACGTTCTCCGAACTATTTGAAGACCTCAAACTCAAGGCAGAAACCCGCCCTGAAGGTTCTCACACGGTGAAGTGGCTGGACGCCGGGGTCCACACGATCGGGAAGAAGATTGTTGAGGAGGCTGCCGAAGTTTGGATGGCTGCCGAACATGAATCGAACGAACGAACAGCTGAAGAAATCAGTCAGTTGCTTTACCACGTCCAGGTTTTGATGCTTTCGAAGGGCATAAGCCTTTCCGAAGTTGAAGACAAGTTTTAGAGGTAAAAATGCTTCGAGTAGCGATTCCTAATAAGGGAATCTTGTCTGAGACCGCAATCACCATGCTCAAAGAGGCTGGCTATGCCACTCGTCGTGATTCCAAGGAACTCCACGTTATCGATAGCGATAACAACATCGAGTTCTTCTATCTACGACCTCGTGATATCGCAACTTATGTGGGCTCAGGATCGCTAGATGCCGGACTTACCGGATTAGATCTTTTGCTTGACTCAAGATCTCCTGCCGAGACCGTCGAAGATCTGAGGTTTGGTGAGTCGACGTTCCGCTTCGCTGGTCCGGTCGGCGTATTTAAGAACCTCCAGGACCTAGAAGGCAAAAGGGTCGCGACCGCCTATGTGAACCTTGTGGAAGATTACCTAGCTAAGGAAAACATTCAGGTTCAACTTGTGCAGCTAGATGGTGCGGTTGAAACCGCAGTACGGCTTGGTGTTGCGGACGCCGTTGCTGATGTTGTTTCGACCGGAAACACACTGCGTCAAGCGGGTCTGGAGATTTTTGGTCCAGTTCTGTTGCGTTCCACCGCGCAGTTGATCAGTGCTCCTGGTAAAGCAGAGCTGGCTTCTACTTTGCTACGTCGCCTAAGGGGAGTCGTGGTAGCTCGCGAGTATGTCATCTTTGACTACGACTGCCCGGCTGAGCTAGTTGATAAGGCTTCCGAGATAACTCCAGGTATCGAGTCTCCAACCGTTTCGCCATTGCGCGATGCTGATTGGGTTGCGGTACGAGCCTTGGTTAGGTCATCGGAAACCAACAGCACGATGGACGCACTTTACGAACTTGGAGCACGAGCCATCTTGGTAAGTGCCATTCACGCAGCTCGAATCTGATGTCGCTAACAGTCCGTGTTATCCCATGCCTAGACGTGGCGGACGGCCGGGTTGTTAAGGGTGTCAATTTTGAGAACCTTAGGGACGCTGGAGATACCGTTCAGCTGGCAGACTACTACTTTAAATCTGGCGCCGATGAGCTCACATTTTTGGATGTTAAGGCCACGGTCGATAATCGAAACACCATGTTCGACCTGGTTACCAAGACCGCGGAGCAGGTATTCATTCCGCTCACGGTTGGCGGTGGCATTCGCTCGGTAGCCGATGTCGGCAATTTACTAAAGGCTGGTGCTGACAAGGTAAGTGTTTCCTCAGCTGCCATTACCAACCCAGACCTACTAAATGAAATTTCCGACAAATACGGAAATCAAGTACTTGTGCTGTCCTTAGATTTGAAGTCGAGCGAGGCAAGCAAAAGCGGTTGGATTGTGACTAGTCACGGCGGCAGGACCGAAACCGAACTTGACGCACTGAGTTGGATTGAACAGTGCGAGAAGCGTGGTGTCGGTGAACTTCTTGTGAACAGCATCGATGCCGACGGTACTCAAGACGGTTTCGACTTGAATCTAATTCGAGCGGTCCGTGGGATTTCTAACTTGCCGCTTATTGCATCAGGCGGCGCTGGAAAGTCTGAGGATTTCCCACCGGCTGCTGAAGCTGGAGCGGACGCAATTCTCGCTGCGTCAATCTTCCACAATCGCACAACGAGTATTCTCGAAGCAAAGGCCGAACTCAAGAGTAAAGGTTTCTTGGTGCGATGATTACAATTCAGTCAATCAGGTTTGATTCCGCTGGACTTGTTCCGGCAATCATCCAAGACGTGGATTCAAAGCGGGTAATCATGTTTGCCTGGATGAATGCAGACTCAATCAAAGAAACTCTTGAAATTGGGGAGACTGTCTTTTACTCGCGTAGCCGCAAGGAACTTTGGCACAAGGGTGCAACCAGTGGTAACACCCAAAAGGTAGTTTCGATCGAGGTTGATTGCGACAGTGACGCTCTGCTAATCGGCGTTCGAGCCGCTGGCCCAGCCTGCCACAACGGAACCGAGTCCTGTTTCGACACCGATTCCTTGCAGGTGAATTCATGAGCAAAAATACGAGCCTTCAC
The DNA here is from genome assembly GCA_039795835.1 of Actinomycetota bacterium. Taxonomy (GTDB): domain Bacteria; phylum Actinomycetota; class Actinomycetes; order Actinomycetales; family Microbacteriaceae; genus Rhodoluna. The sequence goes on from JBDKLA010000082.1 coordinate 2,713, forward strand.
AAATTTCTCTCAGCGGCAAAGGTTTCACGTGTGGTGCCGGTAATTCAGGAAGTCTTTTCTGACAACCAGTCACCTCTTTCGATTTTCCAAGCGCTGGCCGAAAACAATGAGGGTTCATTTCTTCTGGAGTCTGCCGAGCAAGGTGTCTGGTCACGGTTCTCTTTCGTTGGGGTGAACGTTCGCGGACGCCTGGTTCAAAATCACGGCGAGAAGATCGAATGGATTTCGAGCTCTGAAGCCAAGCCAACGCCGGCTGATTTGAAACTAGACCTACCAGACAACGCCCTCGAAGCGCTCGAGATGATTCAGTCGTCCTGGAAGAGCTCGCCTTCGGTTGAAGACATCCCACTAACGTCTGGGCTCGTTGGAACGATCGGCTGGGACGTTATCCGTGACCTTGAAAACCTTCCTGCCGGTCCCTTGGATGACAACCCGGTTCCTCGCATTTCGTTCTCAATGATCCAAGACCTGGTGGTCATCGATCACCAGTCTGCATCGCTGCTATTTGTATCCAATGTTTTTATCGAGGGTCAAAATGAGACCCAGTTGCAAACGATGTACGAAGAGGCGCAGCAACGCCTCACTTCAATGAACAAGCAACTCCTTAAGCCGCGCGCGCCTTATTTGGCCGAAATTGATCTAGACCTGGAACCTAAGGTCGCGCCGAACCAAACTCGTGAGGATTTTATCGATTCGGTCAATCGCGCCAAGGAGCACGTAAAAGTCGGCGATGTTTTCCAAGTCGTTTTATCGCAGAGATTTACCACAGAAATTCAGGCTAGTGCGCTCGAGGTTTATCGAGTCCTTCGCGCCTTAAATCCGAGCCCTTACATGTATCTTTTGAACGGTCAAGATAGGTTGGGAGCTTATTCGGTCGTAGGTTCATCACCAGAGTCGCTCGTTTCGGTTTCAGCTGGTCGCGTGACAACTCACCCGATTGCCGGGTCACGACCGCGCGGAAAAGACTGGGAATCTGACCACGAACTTGAAGCTAGTTTGGTAGCCGACCGAAAAGAGACTGCTGAACATCTGATGTTGGTGGACTTGGCCCGAAATGACCTGCTCAAGGTTTGCGAACCTGCAAGCGTAACCGTTACAGAGTTTATGCAGGTACACCGATTCAGCCACATCATGCATTTGGTTTCCACGGTTGAAGGCCAGTTGCGTGGAGACAAGAATCCAGTAGACGTTTTCCGTGCAACATTCCCAGCCGGCACCCTTTCCGGCGCACCAAAGCCAAGGGCGCTCGAAATTATCACCGATTTAGAGCCGACAGCGAGAGGCATTTACGGGGGAGTAGCTGGCTATTTCGACTTCGCTGGAAATTCCGATCTTGCAATCGCGATTCGAACTGCCGTGATTAGAGGCGACGTCGCTTCCGTTCAAGCGGGTGCAGGCATTGTTCTGGATTCGGATCCGGTTTCCGAATACGAGGAAACCAAGAGCAAGGCACGTGCTCCACTACGTGCTATTGCAGCCGCTAATTCAGCGGAAAGAATTTCCAATTGATTCGTCGAATCAGTCTCGTGCTAAACCTTGTCTCAATCGGATTTGGCTGGATTTTCGCAACTCAAATTTGGGCAACAGCAGCCCTTTTGGATAACGCCAAACCGGTGAGTGTTTCTGGAACCGAGGCATACCCTCAACTAACGTTTATTTTCTCAATTGGCTTACTTATGCTCTGGCTAGTACGTTACTTCAACTCGGTTTTCACAAAGTTCTTGGCAAGCGCTGTTCTCGCTCTAATGCTTTCCACTGCGCTGCCGGTGCTCTTTGACTCGGCATCGAGTTCTCTTCAAATTCTCAGTCCACAGATTTCTAAAGTAGCTGGCATCAGTGACTGGTTGGGTCAAGCTGAACTAATCAAATCGAGCACCTACAACAATCTTGCAGCCGACATCACTGTGATTGCGTTGGGTATCTGGTTCATTACTTCAATGGCTCTTCTTTGGGCCACCAAGCCTGGTCAAACCGGTAAAGAATTCGTCACTCGAATCGATAAATTGCCAAGCTGGTAAATCCCCAGTTGGTAAACTTGCACTTGAAAAGATAAGGAAAGCAACCATGTCTCAAGACCACCCAGAAGACACCAATCACGGCGACACCGTAGCCGCATGGACATCGGTAACCGTAGTTATGCTCGGTTTTGCCGGTTTGACTTACTTCTTCTATGTAGCTAACGAAACCCTTACCTGGGCGTCGGCTGGTGTGATTCTCCTAGGTGCCATTCTCGGCCCAGTGCTTTCTGCGCTAGGTTTCGGCAAGAAGAAGAACTAGTACGTCTTGCTGGAAGGCCTTTACGCCGGAGCTCTAGAAGACTCTGACAGACGCCAAGAATCCACTTCGATAGCCGATCTTGAACGGCTAATCGCAGACGGAAAACCTTCAATTGATGCCCTTGCGGCTTTCGCGCCCAGAGAGAACGTTCACGTTTTGGCAGAGGTAAAGCGTGCGAGTCCTTCGCGCGGTGATTTGGCTACGATTGCCGATCCAGCCGCGCACGCCAGAATCTACGAATTGGCTGGAGCAACCGGAATTAGCGTGCTCACCGAGGAGCGAAAATTCAAAGGTTCGCTTGAAGATTTGAAAGCCGTTCGAGGTGCCGTTGGTGTGCCACTTCTGCGAAAAGATTTCATTTCTAACGAGTATCAACTTCTTGAGGCTAGGGCTGCCGGAGCCGACATTGCGCTACTCATCGTTGCTGGTCTGAACCAGAACCTTCTGGCAAGGCTCAAGACTTTTACGGAGCAACTTGGTATGACGGCGTTCGTAGAGACTCATAACCGAGTCGAACTGGAGCGAGCTCTGGAACTCGACTCGAAGTTTGTTGGTGTGAATGCCCGTGATTTATCGACTTTTGAAACCGACCGCAACCTGTTTGATGAACTTGCGCATCTGTTTCCCAAGGACGTAATCAAGGTAGCTGAGTCGGCAGTACGAAATGCGGAGGACGTTCGTCACTACCGTTCTGCCGGGGCCGATGTGGTTCTTGTGGGAGAAGCGCTAGTAACTTCCGACTCCATGGCAACCTTGAAGTCTTTTCTTGAGGTTTAATAGAAAAATGTCGT
>JBDKLA010000083.1:0-3495 GCA_039795835.1 Actinomycetota bacterium
AAGCCCGAAAGGCGCAGGTGGAGTGGGCGAAAGTCCCCGCCGCCAAGCGTGCCGCGATTTTCCTGAAGTTCTCAAAACTGGTTCTCGAACGGCAGTCTGAAATCATGGACGTCCTGCAGGCCGAGACGAAGAAGAACCGACTCAGCGCTTTTGAGGAAGTTCTCGACACAGCCCAGCTGACCCACTACTACGGGCGCCACGCAGCCAACTTCCTCAAAGACAAAAACCGCCGAGGCGCCTTCCCGATTCTGACCAAGACCCGCGAGGTACATCGTCCGATCGGTGTGGTCGGTGTAATTACCCCTTGGAACTACCCGTTCACTCTTCCATCCACCGACGTGGCTCCGGCAGTCATCGCCGGTAACACCGTGGTCCTATTGCCAGACGAACTCACCCCGAAGTGCGCTGACATCATGCTTTCGCTGATGCTGGAAGCCGGTCTTCCCGCAGGCGTGGTTTCAATCGTTCATGGCGGCGGTCGCGTCCATGGAACCGACCTCATCAACGCAGCCGACTTCATCATGTTCACCGGCTCCACCGCTACCGGCCGCATCGTTGCCAAGCAGTGTGCCGAGCGCCTGATCGGATTCTCCGGCGAACTCGGCGGCAAGAACCCGATGCTCGTTCTTTCCGATGCCGATGTCGCCAAAACCGCCAAAGGTGCCGTGCGCTCTTGCTTCGCTAACAGCGGTCAGCTTTGCGTGAGCATCGAGCGAATCTACGTGGTCGAGCAGCACTACTACGCATTCCTGAAGGCATTCGCTGCCGAGACCGAGGCCATGAAACTCGGCGACGGCACCGACTGGGAAATCGACATGGGCCCGCTAATCAGCGAGAAGCAGTTCGTGCGAGTGCGCGACCAGGTGACCGATGCCATCTCCAAGGGAGCCAAGTTGGTTGCCGGCGGCAGGGTTCGCCCAGACATTTCGCCAACCTTCTTCGAGCCAACCATTCTCACCAACGTGTCCGACGACATGGAGCTCGGTCGCGGTGAAACCTTCGGACCGGTTGTGGCCGTTTACAAGGTTGCCAGCGACGCAGAGGCAATCGCTCGCGCGAACGACACCGACTACGGTTTGAACTCGAGCGTCTGGGGTGGCAGCGCCGCACTTAAGGCGGCAGCGCAACTCGAATCCGGCACCGTAACGGTCAACGAAGGTTTCAGCGCTAGCTTCGCCTCGCACGATGCACCGATGGGCGGAATGAAAACCTCTGGCGTTGGTCGCCGCCACGGACGTCAGGGACTTCTGAAATACACCCAGCCACAAACCATCGCCGTGCAACGCATCGTTGGTATCGCGCCGATTGGAAAACAGACCAACCAGGCCTTCGCCAAACTGGTGACCCGCCTTCTAGGAGTTTGGAACCGAATTCAATGAATCGCAAGGTTGCACTAAACGGAACTCGATCGCTCATCACCGGAGGCGCTTCGGGCCTCGGTCGCCAGCTGGCAGTCCAGGCTGCCGCCAAGGGTTCGCACATCGTCATCTGGGATTTGAACCTGGACGCCGCGAAGACGGTTGTCGACGAAATTAAGAAGGCTGGCGGCTCGGCCGAAGCGCACGGAGTTGACATCACCGATCGCGAGGCAGTGAACAAACTGGCAGCCAAGGTCGGAGCAGTTGACGTTCTGTTCAACAACGCCGGCGTGGTTTCCGGTGACTGGTTTTTGGATCTAGATCCAGCATCAATCGAGCGCACCTACCGGGTGAATGTATTGGCGCTCTACTGGATGACGCAGGCTTTCTTGCCAGCCATGGTTCAGGCGAACAACGGCTGCGTGGTTACCATCTCGAGCGCTTCCGGCCTACTCGGTGTTGCCAAGCTCACCGACTATGCCGCCAGCAAGTTTGCGGCTTTCGGGTTCATGGAGTCGCTGCGCTCGGAACTTCGCATGAAGGGTAGTGCGGTGAACACCCTCACGGTGTGCCCTCACTACATCGGCACGGGAATGTTCGATGGCGTTCGAACCAAGTTCCCACGCTTGCTGCCAATCCTCGACGAAGCCAAGGTTGCAGCCAAGATTCTCGCCTCGGTTGAGAAGGGTAAGGCTCAGCTGGTTATGCCGAGGTTCGTGAACGTGATTCCGGTTACCCGAATCCTGCCGGTTCGAGCATTCGACGTGGTCACCGACTTCTTCGGTGTGAACCGAACCATGGACCACTTCCGCGGCCGGGGTAAATAACTACTTTCGAAGCGAAAGCTTGATGTCCTTGGGTTCGAAGCGCGTGGCGGCGAACTCATTGACTTTCGCATCACTCGGGTAGCCAACGGCAACTCCGTAAAGGAGCTCGTATCCTTCTGGGATTTCGAATTCCGCGCGCACGATGTCGTCGTAGATTGAAAGAGCACCCTGGGCGCAGGTACCGAGCCCGCGGGCGTGAGCTCCCAGCATCAGGTTCATTACAAATAGACCGGCGTCGTTAGCCGAGAACTTTCCGAGGCTGGTGTGGGTGAAGATAAATAGCTCAACCGGGGCACCAAAGAATTCGTAGTTTCGTGCCCAGTGGTTGTCGCGGGCAACCTTGTCCTTACGATCGATTCCGAGGTGAGTCAGCAGCGCGGCACCAACTCGTTGCGAGCGAGGCAGCAGGGCCGGCACATAAGGCTTCGGAACGATTGGGTTGCTGGTTGGGAGGCCACGGCGAGTGAACAGTAACTTGAACATCCCCCACTTGTTTCCGCGAACATTCTTCACGATTTCCCAGCGGGCCAAGAATTCGGCACTGATTCGATCGCGAACGTCGCCGGTTGCAACCGCAACCATGATTGGGCGGGTGTTCGACCACGATGGTGAGGTCAGGCCGTCCGTGATGATTTCATCGATGACGCTCTCTGGAACCGGCGTCGACAGGAAATCGCGAGTGGTGTGGCGGGACGCTAGAAATTCGGAGAGTTCTTTCGGCTTCATAGGTCTAACCTAACCGCTCTTACCTAAACTGAAGCCATGGATAAGCCTTTTGATTTGACCAACCGAATCGTTCTAGTTACCGGTGCCGGCGGAGGCCTTGGCAAGCACATCGCCGGCTGCTTCGCTAGAGCCGGAGCCACCGCCATCGTCAACGATCTAAACCAGGATGCCGCCGAGGCTGTAGCTTCCGAATTGGTTGCCGCTGGGCTTAGTGCGCTCGCGGTGGCTGGAGACATAACCAGCGAGGTTGGCGTGAACGACATCTTCTCTCGCGTGGAGACTGAGGTTGGCAAAATCGACACCGTGGTTGCCAATGCCACCGGCAGGCAGATCAGCGAGCCAATCGAAAACCTCGACTGGGATTACTACCAGTCGATGGTCGACTTCTTTATCAAGAGCCCGTACCTGCTCTCGAAGCGAGCCCTGCCGTCCATGAAATCGGAAGGATTCGGTCGAATCATCAGCATCGCCAGTGAGGTGTTTGCCGAAGGCGCAAACGTTTCCACCGCCTACACCGCGGGCAAAGGTGGCCAGATTGGTTTTACGCGAAGCCTTAGCACCGAGGTCAGCCCCAACGGAATCAC
>JBDKLA010000084.1:0-4459 GCA_039795835.1 Actinomycetota bacterium
GTAATCCTTCGCGGTTCTATCGGTTGGCCAGTTCAGCAGCCTTGTCGGCGGCTTCGTCCATGGTTGCAACCACGGTAACTAGCGGGTGGTTGGCTTCGGCGAGGATGCGACGACCCTCAACAACGTTGTTGCCATCGAGGCGAACAACGAGTGGCTTGGTTGCTGAAGAACCGAGCTTGGCTAGTGCGCCCACGATACCGTTGGCAACTGCGTCACAGGCGGTGATTCCACCGAAGACGTTTACGAAAACGCTCTTCACCTGCTTGTCGCCGAGGATAACGTCGAGACCGTTGGCCATAACCTCAGCCGAGGCGCCACCACCGATGTCGAGGAAGTTCGCTGGGCGAACTCCGCCGTGACGCTCACCTGCGTAGGCAACCACGTCGAGGGTCGACATTACGAGGCCGGCACCGTTTCCGATGATTCCAACTTCGCCGTCGAGCTTCACGTAGTTGAGGTCCCAGGCCTTGGCCTTAGCCTCAAGTGGGTCGATCTCGTCGCGTTCCATCTCTTCGCGGTCGGTGTGACGGAACTCGGCGTTGTCATCTAGCGAAACCTTGCCGTCGAGGGCCAGGATCTGGCCGTCTTCGGTCTCAACCAGTGGGTTTACCTCAACGAGGGTTGCGTCTTCCTTTACGAATACGTCGTAGAGCTTGACTAGAACTGGAGCAACCTTGGCAGCGGTTGCTTCGTCGAAGCCACCCTGCTTGGCGATGTCTAGAGCCTTAGCTAGGTCGATGCCCTTCACGGCGTCTACGTTTACCTTTGCGAGAGCCTCTGGGCGCTCTTCGGCTAGCTGCTCGATCTCCATTCCACCCTCAACGCTGCAGAGCGAGAGGAAGGTGCGGTTCGATCGGTCTAGAAGAACCGAGAAGTAGAACTCGCGGGCAATCTTGGCACCTTCGGCGATCATGACGCGCTTTACAACGTGCCCCTTGATGTCGAGTCCGAGAATCTTGGTAGCGGCTTCCTTAGCCTGGGATGGGTCGTGAACAACCTTCACACCGCCGGCCTTGCCGCGGCCTCCAACCTTTACCTGAGCCTTGACCACAACGGTGCCGCCAATCTTGGCTGCTGCTGCTTCGGCTTCTTCTGGGGTGTCTGCGGTTAGGCCCTGGAGTACTGGTACGCCGTACTTCTCGAACAGGTCACGCGCTTGATATTCAAATAAATCCACTGTGATTTTCCGTATCTTATCGAGGTGCAAAAGACGCACCTAAGCAACAAGTTTAGAGCTTTTTGATTGGTGCGACTTTCACCAACAGGCGTTTCACACCGCGAGAACCAAAATTGATTTCAGCCGTTTGACGAGGTGCGTTTCCGCCGATTGAGATGACTTTTCCGCGGCCGAAATCGTCGTGTTCGATCATGTCGCCAACCTCGAGCACCAAGCCCTCGTTGTTTCGCACGGACGAAATGGCGCCCTTCCATTCGGACTTCGGCTTTTCTTCGCGGTTGCCAAAACCGGTGGTGTCGGCAATCGATGGACGGAACTGCTTGGGTGCTCCCCCGCGGTTTGCGCCGGTTTCGCGCCACGCGATGAGTTCGTCTGGAACTTCGGAGAGGAAGCGGCTTGGCAGCGAAGAGTCGGTTTCACCGAAGGTGCTGCGGCTGAGTGCCAGCGAAATGTGGAGCTTCTTGCGAGCGCGGGTGATTCCCACGTAGAACAGGCGACGTTCTTCGGCAGTTCCGCCAGGAACCAGGAACGACATCTTGTGCGGAAGCAGACCCTCTTCGATTCCGGTGAGGAACACCACGTCGTATTCCAAACCCTTAGCGGTGTGCAGGGTCATGAGCGAAACGGTTCCCGACTCGTCGTCGATGTCGTCGGCTGCGGCAACCAGTGCAACCTCGTTCAGGAAGTCTGGCAACTTGCCTTCCGGATTGTTGCGCTGGAATTCTTTGGCAACGTTTACCAATTCCTCAAGGTTCTCGACTCGCGCTTCATCCTGCGGGTCGCGGCTGGCCTTGAGTGCATCAAGCAACCCAGAACGCTGTAGCGCGGTTCTGAGAATTTCGTCAACGGTTGAGGTTTGAATCATCGCCTCAAGTTCGTTGAGCAGGTCGGCCAGCTGAGTAACGGCACCGGTGATCTTCGGACCAAAGCCCATCTCACCCACGTGACTCAAAACCTCGCGTACCGACATGTCGTTCTTCTCGGCGAAAACAGCAATCTGAGTTTCCGAAGCATCACCGATGCCGCGCTTTGGCACGTTCAAAATTCGGCGAATTGCCAGGTCGTCCTTGCGGTTGGAAATCGCAACCAGGTAGCCGAAGGCGTCTTTGATTTCGGCGCGCTCGTAGAATTTGGTGCCACCGACCACTCGGTAAGGAAGAGCGGAACGAATGAAGATTTCTTCCAGAGCACGGGTCTGCGAGTTGGTGCGGTAGAAAACCGCAATGTCTCGGTAGTCAACCCCCGAGCGGTGAAGCTCGTTGATCTCGTCGGCGATGAACTGCGCTTCGTCGTGACCCGAGTAACCGGTGTAGCCAACAATCTTTTCGCCGTCGCCCTTGTCTGACCAAAGGTTCTTGTTCGGGCGATCGAAGTTATTACCAATCACCGCGTTGGCTGCCTTCAAGATGTTGTTGGTTGAGCGATAGTTTTGCTCGAGCAAAATCGTCTTCGCGCCGGGGAAGTCTTTTTCGAACTCCACGATGTTGCGAATGTCGGCGCCGCGGAACGCGTAAATCGACTGGTCGCTATCACCAACGACGGTTAGTGATGCCGGCTGCATGATTTCGCCGGTGCGTGGGTCGATGTCTGAAAATTCTGCTGGCAGCGGCTTGGTTAGCTCGCGAATTAGTGCGTACTGAGCGTGGTTGGTGTCCTGGTATTCGTCCACGAGGATGTGGCGGAACTTGCGCTGGTACTGGGCTGCCACCGCTGGGAAAGCGCGGAACAGGTGCACGGTTTCGCCGATCAGGTCGTCGAAGTCGAAAGCGTTGTTGCGGCGAAGTTCAGACTGATAGGACGCGAAAATCGAGGCGATAGCTCGCTGAACCGGATCCGATGGGTCGGCGTTGCGAGCAAATTCATCGGCGTCGATGAGTTCGTTCTTGGCGTTCGAAATCACCGAAGCAACACCCGCGGGCGTTAGCTTGTGCAGGTCGGCACCAATGTCTTTGATCAGGCGCTTGAAGATTGCACGGCTGTCGCCAGAATCGTAAATCGTGAAGTTAGGGTCGTGACCCAATCGCTCCGACTCGCGGCGCAAGATCGCAACACAGGCCGAGTGGAAAGTCTTGAGCCAAATGCCATCGGCCTCGCCGCCGAGTAGGTCGCGCACGCGGTGACGCATTTCGGCTGCCGCCTTGTTGGTAAAGGTAATTGCCAGGATCTGTGAGGGCCAGGCCTCTTTCATACCCAACAGGTGAGAGATGCGCTTGGTCAAAACCGACGTCTTACCCGAACCAGCACCCGCCACAATAAGCAGCGCCTTACCTCTATATAGAACAGCCTCACGCTGCTGGGCGTTTAGACCATCGAGCAGGCGGGATTCGTCAAAGGAAGAAAAGAGTTGGGGTGTCGACATAACTGGTCAAGTTTAGGCGAGCCCATCGACATACTTGAGAAGCAGGTCGGGGTGGTCGGCAAAGATTCCATCGACGCCGGTCTCTATCAGGTGGTGGAAGTACTCCTCCACCGAATTCTTGGCGAATTCAACCCTGGCGGTGAAACCCCAAACGGTGAGGCCCTTTTCGTGAGCCCTTGCCACAATCTCCGGCATTCTCCGAATCAACTGAAAGTCGAGGCTCAAGATGTCGTATTTGAACGCATTCTCTTCGTCCCACTCTTCAAGCCCGTAAGCCAGAGGAAAACGGTTACCAAACCGAGCCCGCAAAGCCTCCATGGTTGACGGCTCAAAGGCTTCGATCATCACGGTTGCGCGATCGGCAATTCCCGACTCCTCGACGACAGCGGCGAACAGCGAAACGATGTCGATCCCCTGCTCTAAAAAAGTCGGTGCGTCCTTCACCTCGAGAATCAGGGTCTTTCCAACCACGAGTTCGCTATTCAGAAAATCTCTCAGAGTTGGAATTCGAAACTGTCCATCGAATTTTGCCGAACCAGGGCGCCAGTCGGGAACTCGCTCCTTGGCTCGAAGAGTTTGAATCTCGGCCAAAGTGAGTTCGGTCGAATGGGTTCGCCCGGCAAATTCCGGCCGATCCAGAACATCTGTCGTGTCACTTAGATCCGATTCGTGGCGAAGCACCAATTCACCATCTTTGGTTGGCACAATGTCGCATTCCAGGGTGTCAACACCCATGGAAATTGCCAGCTCAAAAGACTCCATGGTGTTCTCTGGTCGGTAGGCCGGAGCACCCCTGTGCCCAAAGACCCTAACACCGCTCATGCCTAAAGAATAGGGCTTTTTTACTCACAGTTTCGCTTGATAAACTATTCGTCTAAATGTTCACGAGAGTATATAACAAGGTCCAACGAAACACGCGTAAG
>JBDKLA010000085.1:0-6206 GCA_039795835.1 Actinomycetota bacterium
CGGCAAGCACGCTAGCGAACTAAACATTCCTGAAGCTGCTCTTTTGGCCGGTATGTTGCAGTCGCCAAACGCCTACAAGCCAGACGTTGAGGCCAACCTTCCGGCTGCCAAGATTCGTCGCGACTACGTGATTCAGAACATGGCCGACGCAAACTACATCACTCAGGACGAAGCCAACAAGGCCAAGGCTGAGCCAATCAAGGTGAACCTGACCATGCTTCACCAGGGCTGTGAAGCCAACCAGGCAACCGCATTCTTCTGCGACTACGTGGTCTGGACCGTTCGTAACAGCCCTGAGTTCGGTGCCACCTTTGAAGATCGCCAGAACCTGCTTCGCCGCGGTGGCCTTGAGATCTACAGCACCATGAACATCTCGCTTCAGAACAAGACCGACGAGATTCTGAAGAAGCGCATTCCTACAAACGACCCGAACCACCTTGGTGCCACCTCGGTTTCGGTTGAGGTCGGTACCGGTCGTGTGATTGCCATGTCACAAAACCGTATCTACGACCAGACCGGTTCGAACGTTCAAGGTCACACCTCGGTTAACTTCGCCACCGACAAAAACTACGGTGGATCCTCAGGTTTCCAGACCGGTTCGGCCTATAAGGTGTTCACTCTGGCCACCTGGTTGCAGAACGGAAAGCGCCTCGGCGACAAGGTTGACGGTCGAATTCACGAGTGGCTGCCAAACGAGCTTCCTTCGCGCTGCGGTGGTTGGGCTGGAAGCTACAAACCGAAGAACTCTGCCGACCACGAGCCAACCAACCCAACGGTTTCCACCGCCATGGCTCTTTCGATCAACACAGCTTTCATGAGCATGGCGTCTCAGCTTGACCTCTGCGATATTCGCGACACCGCACTGGCGTTCGGTGTTCACCGCGCCGACGGTGCTGAGCTTGCATACATCCCTGCTTCCGTCCTAGGTGTTAATGAAATCGCTCCAATCACCATGGCTGTTGCTGAAGCCGCGCTTCCAAACCAGGGTGTGGTCTGCACGCCGATTGTGATTGACCGTGTTGTCGTGCGCAAGACCGGTAAGGAAATGTCCGTACCAAAGAGTGCCTGCACCCAAGCCACCACTCCTGAGGTCGCTGCCGGAGTCATCTCGGCCATGCGCGGGGTAATCAAGGGCGGTACCGCTGGTCTTTCAAACACCGGCGACGGCGTGGATATCGCGGGTAAGACCGGAACCACCGACCACTCGGTACAGACCTGGATGACCGGTTACTCGAGCAAAGTTTCCACCACCGTTTGGGTTGGAAACGTAGTTGGAGACAAGAGCCTCAACAACCTTTCGACCGGCGGCAAGAGCGCCTACTACGCTCGCCACGACGTCTGGCGAACCGTAATGAAGCTGGCCAATCAGATCTACAAGCCTGGACCGATGGCTCCGGTACCGAGCATCTTCGCGGGCGCTGGCGGTGCCACTGTTCCAGATGTGGCTACTCTTGACCCAACCGTTGCCAGCAGCCAGATTCAGCTAGCCGACCTAAACTCTCAGGTAATGCCGAACCAGGTTCTCTCCGATAAGCCGGCCGGCACCGTTGCCTACACGGTTCCAGCAGCCGGAGCCGGAGTTACCCGCGGAACCATCGTGAAGGTTTACTTATCATCCGGCGGTGCGGTTACCGTTCCAAGTGATCTGCTAACCACTCACGGTGGAACAGTCAGCCAGATTCAGGCTTACCTTGCCACGATTTTGTTCGACAGTTCCGGAGCTCCACAGCTCTCAGCAATCGGCTCGAGCGGTCACCAGACCGGTAACTGTGGGCCGAATGACCGTGTTACCCGCTCGGCGCCAGCACCTGGAACTCCAACCCAGGCTGGCACAGTTATCGAACTCTTCTGCGGACCTTAATGGCATTCGTCTACGCGATACTCGCAATCGGTATTGTGGTGGCGCTTTGGGGTTTCCTAATTGAGCGCAACCTCTTTACGGTTCGCGCCGAAGAGCTTCCGATTCTGAAAAGCGGCTCCAAGCCGATTCGTGTTCTGCACATCAGCGATCTGCACCTAGCACCGTGGCAGAAGCGCAAACAGGCTTGGATTTCCAAGCTGGCCGATTTAGAGCCAGACCTGGTGGTAGACACCGGCGATAACCTAGGACACCGCGACGCCATCCGACCTGCGTTGGAAACTCTCGAACCGCTGCTTCGCTTCCCAGGTGTTTTCGTCAATGGTTCGAACGACTACCACGCACCTGAAATTCGAAACCCGCTCGCCTACCTCAACAAACCATCGAGCCCGAGTCACAAAGAGGTTATCGAAACCACGCGCATGACCGATGTTTTCGAAGCCAAGGGTTGGTTGAACCTCAACAACAGCTCTGGCACGCTAAACATCTCGGGCACCCGAATTGGATTTCTGGGCCTGGACGACCCGCACGATGAACTGGCCTGGTTTGAGACTCTCGATAAACAGCGTGCGGAAATAGGTTCACAGGACCTCGTGCTCGGAGTTGCTCACGCTCCATACCTTCGAGTGATCAACGAGTTTTCCGAGCGCGGCGCCGAACTTGTTTTCGCCGGGCACACTCACGGCGGTCAGGTTTGCCTGCCGGGTTCGCAGGCCATCATCACCAACTGCGACCTTCCAGCCAAATACGCCAAGGGACTAAGCCTCCACGGCAAAACCTGGTTGAACGTTTGCGCCGGATTGGGAACGTCGATCTTTGCACCGATTCGACTCTTTTGCCGACCTGAGGTGCGGCTACTGACTTTGGTGGCTAAGGCTTAGCCGAGCGACCAAACTTCTGGGCCGAGCACAATAAAGTTGCCCTTCTTGTTGTCGCAACGAACAGTGCTGTCAACAACGAAGCAGGTGAGATCACCGAGAGTCACGGTTTCACCAGGGTTTAGTGTCTGCGCCTGAGCTGGGTCGGCATAGAGACCACTGGCACAGTTGATGGTGCCGGTCTTGTTCTCTTCAAGCTTGAACTGGTAACCGTAGCTCAACTTGCAAGAGCTTGGAACCACCAGAGGGTCGTAGGTGGCATCGGCTTCGTTCTGCTCGCAAATCACGAAATTCGATTCGCCGTTCAAGGTACACCAGGTTGGGCCGCCGCCAACCTTGAAGGTGTACTCGCCAAAACCGTTGTCGAAAATCTTTGGATCGATGGCCAGGGCGTCGCTCGCAGGAGCGGTTGGAATAAGTGCTGGGTCGAAGGTCTGAGTTGGCTCAGGAGTTGGTGTTGCGTTTGGATTCTGGGTAACGGCACAACCAGAGAACGCCAAAGTCAAGCCGATTACGGCTACCGATAAAAGTTTGCGACCCACAGGCTAAGGATAAAGCCTGTGGGTCGCTAGAACCTGCTGGTTTGCTGGTGTTTCGCCGTTAAAACTCCTTGGCGACCAGCTCTGCGATTTCGTAAGTGTTGAGCGCAGCACCCTTGCGAAGGTTGTCGCCAACCACGAACAGTTCGATGCTGTTGGTGAAGTCGAGCGACTGGCGAATGCGACCAACGAAGGTTGGGTCCTGGCCGGCCACAAGGTTCGGAGTTGGGTAAACGCCGTTGGCTGGGTCATCCATCACACGAATGGTTGGCTGCTGCGAAAGCACGTCACGCACTTCGTCCGGGGTTAGCTCATTTGCGAAGGTTGCGTGCACGGTTAGCGAGTGGCTTACCTGAACTGGAACGCGAACGCACGAAGCGGCAACCTTCAGGTCTGAGATTCCAAGAATCTTGCGCGACTCATCGCGAACCTTCATTTCCTCGGACGAGTGTCCGCCGGCCTTCAGCGAACCGGCAAAAGGAATAACGTTCAGCGCGATTGGCACTGGCCAAGGCGAGTCGCTCAAAGCAACACCAGCAGCTTCGAGAGCTGCGGTCACGTCGTTCGAAGTAGAGCCAAGCGAGGCGTCCTTGCCGACCACGGCAAGCTCAGTGGCAAGTCGATCGATACCGGCAGCACCTGCTCCAGAAACCGCCTGGTAGGAGGAAACCACAAGTTCCTTGAGGGTCCACTTGCGGTGAAGGGCACCCATCGCAGCCATCATGGTTAGCGTGGTGCAGTTCGGGTTCGAGATGATGCCAAGCGGACGGTTCTTCGCCTGCTCTGGGTTTACCTCAGGAACCACCAGTGGCACCTGGTCGTTCATGCGGAAGGCGCCCGAGTTGTCGATTGCGATAGCACCGCGCTCGGCAGCGATTGGAGCCCAAACTTCCGAAACCTCATCAGGCACGTCGAACATGGCAATGTCGATGCCGTCGAAAGCCTCAGGCGAAAGAGCAACCACGGTTAGCTCCTGGCCGTGAACGGTGATCTTCTTACCAGCCGAACGAGCCGAGGCAATAAGACGAATCTCTCCCCAGATGTTCTCGCGGTTGTTGAAGATGTCGATCATTACGGTACCAACGGCACCGGTAGCACCAACTAGTGCGATGTTTGGCTTCTTGCTCAAAATGAGTTTCTCCGTTTCTAAGACTTAGCGGCCAGTGCCGGCATAGACGACTGCTTCGATCTCACTGTCGAGACCGAAAGCGGTGTGAATTGCGCGGGCAGCGTCGTCCGCTTCGGTGATGTCGGTAACCACCGAAATACGAATCTCAGAAGTCGAGATCATCTCAATGTTGATTCCAGCCTTGGCCAGAGCGTTGAACAGGGTTGCCGAAACACCGGAGTGAGTGCGCATACCGGCACCAACGACCGAGATCTTGCCGATCTCGTGGTCGACCTCAAGTTCGCGGTAACCAAGCTTTGGCTGGTTGGTCTCAAGTGCTGCCACAACCTTTGCCGAGTCGCCCTTTGGAAGGGTGAACGAAATGTCGGAAACCTTGTCGTCCACGTCGACACCGGTTGCGGTGTTCTGAACGATCATGTCGATGTTGGCACCGGCCTCGGCAACCACGTTGAACAGCTCGGCGGCCTTACCAGGAAGGACAGGAATACCAACAACGATGATCTTGGTCTGGCTCTTGTCGGTTGCTACACCCGAAACTACTGACTCTTCCATGTTCTCTCCTCGATTACCTGAGATGACCCTAGTTCCAGGGTCGTTGCTAAATGTGGAACGCACGCGCAGGTCAACGTTGTGACGACGTGCAAACTCAACCGCACGAATGTGCAGAATCTTGGCTCCGGCGGCAGCCAGCTCCAGCATCGATTCAACATCGATGTAGTCAAGCTTGCGGGCGGCCGGAATCTGGCGAGGGTCAGCGGTGTAAACACCATCGACGTCCGAGTAAATCTCACAAACGTCGGCGTTCAACGCCGCAGCCAGTGCAACCGCTGTGGTGTCTGATCCACCACGACCGAGGGTGGTGATGTCGCGGGTCTCACGGTTGAAACCCTGGAAACCGGCGACGATGGCGATGTCACCTTCGTCGAGAGCCTCACGAATGCGGTCTGGGGTAACCTCAGCGATACGCGCATTTCCGTGCTTCGAGTCGGTAACAATTCCCGCCTGAGAACCGGTAAACGAACGCGACTGCGCACCGGCAGCGTTGATCGCCAATGCGAGTAGAGCCATAGAAATACGCTCACCAGCGGTTAGTAGCATGTCGAGCTCGCGTGGGCTTGGGTTGTCGGTGACCTGGTTGGCCAGATCCATCAGTTCGTCGGTGGTGTCGCCCATGGCAGACACAACTACAACAACCTGGTTTCCCGCCTTCTGGGTCTCAATTACGCGCTTAGCTACGTGCTTAATCTTGTCGGCATCGCCAACCGATGAGCCACCAAACTTTTGCACAATTAGAGCCAAGGCTGAACTCCTAGAGATAGGGGTCTACAGGGGAATGTGTTTAAGTCTAGCCGATACCGCTAGTTAGCAGGGCGGCGGCCTGAAAATGCGCGACCGAGAGTTACTTCATCTGCGTATTCGAGGTCTCCACCAACTGGAAGACCAGAGGCCAAACGAGTAACCGGAATACCCATGGTGCTGAGCATGCGAGAAAGATAGGTTGCCGTAGCCTCACCCTCGAGGTTCGGGTCGGTTGCGAGAATAACTTCTTTGATGTCTGGGTTTGAAAGGCGTGCCATCAGTTCCTTGATGCGAAGTTGGTCTGGACCAATGCCTTCAATCGGGCTGATTGCTCCGCCGAGCACGTGATACAAACCACGGAACTCACGCGTACGCTCAATCGCCTGAACATCCTTCGACTCTTCGACAACACAGATCAGTGTTGGGTCTCGACGAGCGTCGCGGCAGATGTTGCAGCGCTCTTGCTCGGAAACGTTTCCACAGATGTCACAGAAGCGAACTCG
>JBDKLA010000086.1:0-9184 GCA_039795835.1 Actinomycetota bacterium
TGCTCAGGGAACCGCGGGGGTTCGGGCCGAAGACATGGTTCGCATGTGGGCGCCGGCTGAGCTGTTCGATGAGGCTTATGCCTACATTCTCGAGTTGGAGTTGGGAACGGCTGGGGAGACTATTCCGTTGCCTGGTTCTTTGGAATTGGTTTCTTCTTTGCCAGCCGGCTCTTGGACGATCTGCACCTCGGCTAGCTACGACCTAGGCATTGCTCGAGTTCGTGCTGCTGGGTTGCCGGTGCCGGCGGAGTTTGTTTGCGGCGATGATGTCTTGGTCGGAAAGCCTGCGCCTGACCCTTATCTTTTGGGCGCATCTCGTCTTGGGCTGGATCCTTCTCGTTGCGTGGTTTTCGAGGACGCCGTCGCAGGGGTTCAGGCTGCTCGTGCTGCCGGAGTTGGTGTTGTGGTCGGTATTGGTCCTAGGGTTTTGGAAGCCGATGTGGATGTAGTGGTTCGGTCGCTCAAGGGAATTACCTGGGCGAACGGGGTGTTATCTGTTTCTGAAACGTCACTGTTGAAAGGTAACTAAATGAGTGCAGTAACTTACTACGGAGCCGACTGGTGTTCAGACTGCCGTCGCTCGAAGAAGCTTATGGACACCCTGGGTGTTCAGTATGAAGAGAAGAACGTTGAAGAGTCGGCCGAATACACCGCCGAAGCTGAAGCAATCTCGGGCCGCAAGAACATCCCGGTAATCCAGTTCGAGGATGGCAAGTTCCTGGTTGAGCCTTCAGACGCCGACCTGTTTGCCGAGCTAAAGGTTCGCGGTATCGTTTCCTAGCGTCTGCGCTTGTTGAGGGTGAAGATCAGCTCGAGCTTGTTGATAATCGACCAGCTGGAAATGGTGAGCATCACTAACGCAACGGGCATTAGGTACCAGAAGTAAGTGAATAAGAGGTATTGGTAACCGCCGGAGTATTTGACCTCTTCGGTGTTGGCTAAGGCTTCGAGCAGAAGGTTAACCATCAGCAGGCTGACCACGAAAGTGATGCGGCTGAGGTTCACCTCTTTATAGTCTTTCCATTGATCGCGAGCCTGGTAGTAGTCCATTAGTAGACCAACCAAACCCATGACGCCGGTGAAAACGAACACCCACTGGAATAGAGACCGGGCCGGAAGCTCCCAAGCGCAGCTATGAAGGGTGGCCTTGTCGTCGACGTAGTAGCCGTAGTACTTGCCATTGGCCGAACACCAACCGGTAGCCATTATCTGTAGCAGGCTCAGCGCGGCGTTCAAAAGAAATAGGCCCAAAGTGGCGCCTTTGAAAGTGAACCCAAGTTTGTCGAACAACCTAATCCCTCTCGTTTGGAGAGATTAGATTAGCGACCTGCTAAGACATTCAGGCTTTTGACTTGCTCTTGAGTTTCACGCGGTGAACCGCCAGGGCGATGAGAGCAATGATCGTGAACAGCGCCATGAGTAGGATGTCGGATGCGAGACCAATCATAAGTTGGTCACCCCACTGACCACTCATGTTGAGCATGACTATGTTCACTAGGACGAGTGCGTCCAAGATAAAAAAGATTGTTGCTACTTTGCCGATTTTCTGAATCATCAGGGCTACTTCTTCACCGCTTTGAGAGCGAGGGCAACTATGAGCAAGATGATGGTTGCTGGGACTGTTACAGCCAAGACCGAGAGCGGGATTATTGCTCCCATTCCGCCTGAGCCTTCGTATCTGCCGCTGTACAGGTCGAGAACGCAGAAAAGTGAGACGGCACCGGTGATACCAGCAAACACGAACACTCCAACTGAAGCTCCGTTTGATCTCGTTTGTGTTGGCTCTACTGGGTTTGAACCTGGGTGCAGTTCTTGTGGTGCCGTTGAACTTGTTGGAGATTGCGGTGTCGGAGTTGAACCCACCTTTGGGTTTTGAGCGGAGGTTTGGTTCGAAGTGCGACTCGAGGCGAATAAAACAATGTTGGTCACAATCAGGAAGATTGTAAGAAATGACATGGCTACAGCTAGATTGAATTCGGAATCGGCGGCCCGCCCTGTTCCAATGACGGATACCAGGGTTACCAAAAGGCTGAGCCAAGCGGCGATGCGCTTAGTGTTTTTCTGTTTCATAAGATCCCCCAATCTTTTTATAAGTAATAGTCGCTCAAGGTTAACGGGTTCTAAAACTGGGTCTATCTTTATCGTTTTGTTACCTGTAGCCTTGAAGAAGCCGCAAACCTTGTGGCAGTAGTCGTATGCAGCAACACAGAGTGTTGCCAGTCTTCCTTCGTTTGAGAGTTCGCCGCATTGCGAACACGTTCTCGTGTGTGGGTTCAGCGCTTTCGACTAACCCGAGCGCCGAGTAGCTACTCCCTACAACGCGCAACACAAAACTGAAGAGGAACATCATGCCAAATTTTGGCGCAAAAAAAGCACGCCCGGGCAAGAACGCACGCGCGGCAGGTAAACCACGTGAAGATGGTCGCGGAGGCCGTGCGCCTCACCGCGAGCCAGCTGCACCAAAGGGCAAGCGCCCAGCATTCTTTGAAAAGGGAAGCGACGCAGGTCGTTCCGGCGACCGCGAAATGCGCGGGGGTCGTGAAGACCGCGGACGTGATTGGAACCCAGAAGGTCGTACCGAGCGTAAGCCACGCCACGGTTCGGCAGGGGCTCCTCGTCGTTCGTTCGACCGTGACGAGCGTCCAGCTCGCCGCGACGGAGACGACCGCGGCCCACGTCGTAGTTTTGACCGCGACGATCGTCCGCGTCGTTCATTCGACGGTGACCGTGGTCCGCGTCGCGAGTTTGATCGCGATGAGCGTCCACGTCGTGAATTTGGTTCGGAGCGTCCGGCTCGCCGTGATGGCGACGATCGCCCGCGTCGTTCATTCGATGGCGACCGTGGTCCGCGTCGTGAGTTCGGCTCAGACCGCCCGGCTCGTTCGTTTGAAGGCCGTGGTCGTTCCGACGCAGGTCGCGATGCTCGCCGCCCAGACCGCATGGAGCGCGACGCAGTTCGTGAGCGCACCTTCAACGGTGCTCGTGAGCGCAACGGCGGCAAGAAGACTTTCGTAGAAGACCAGGTTCTTGAGCGCATGGTGTCGGTTACCGATGCTGAGGTTTCGGAGACTTTCGAAGAGATGGGTCTGCACGAGAAGGTGCTAATCGCTCTTCGCGGCATGGGTGCTGAGAAGCCGTTCCCAATTCAGGCAGCCACCATTCCTGCCGCGATGACCGGCGTTGACGTCCTAGGTCGCGGTAAGACCGGTTCGGGTAAGACCGTTTCGTTCACCGTGCCAATGGTTCAGAAGCTGATCAAGGCTGGTTCGGTTCCACGCAAGGCTGGAAAGCCTCGCGCGCTGATTCTTGCTCCTACCCGTGAGCTTGCCGACCAGATCGATCGCACCGTGAACGGTATTGCTCGTCCGGTTGGTTTCTACACGACATGCATCTACGGTGGTGTTCCTCAGCGCAAGCAGGAGAATGCAATGAGCCGTGGAGTAGACATCGTGGTGGCAACTCCAGGACGTTTGGAAGACCTGATCGCTCAGCGAATCGTTGACCTTTCCGAGGTTGAGACTCTGATCATCGACGAGGCCGACCACATGTCGGAGCTTGGATTCATTGAGCCGGTTCGCCGCATCATGGGTCTGGTTTCAGACGACTGCCAGAAGCTTCTCTTCTCGGCAACCCTCGATAAGGCTGTGCAGTCTTTGGTTGATGCCTTCCTGCCTTCGCCTTTTGTTTACGAGGTGCCTGAGGAAGACGAAGACCACTCGAACATCACCCACCGCGTTTTGGTTATGGACGACGAAGATCGTTCGGCTGTGCTCCTTCGCCTGGTTCAGGGTGCTGGAAAGTCACTGATCTTTGCTCGCACCAAGATGACCGCTGAGCGTTTGTCGGAGTCTTTGACTGCCGCGGGTGTTCCAGCAGCTCGCCTGCACGGTGACCTTAACCAGAACCAACGCAACCGTAACCTCGAGCGTTTCACCTCTGGTGAGTGCCGTGTGCTCGTTGCCACCGATGTTGCCGCTCGCGGTATTCACGTGGACGACGTGGCGCTGGTCATCCAGGTTGACCCACCGCAGGAATACAAGACTTACCTTCACCGTGCCGGCCGTACCGGTCGTGCGGGCAAGGAAGGTACCGTGGTTACCCTGATTCACCGCAGCAAGCGTCGTCGTTTGGAAGACCTCCTTCGTCGCGCCGACCGCGACGGCATCTTCTCGGACGTTCGCCCATCGAGCGAACTGATTGAGCAGCTTGCCGGTCCAATCGCTCCACCTCCAGCACCTGCTGGTCTCGACTTCGGTGACTCCCGCATGGGTGGCGGCCGTGGTCGTGGTGACCGCGACCGTGATGGAGATCGCGGAGGTCGTGGCCGTGGTGGTCGTGGCTTCGGCGGCGACCGCGATGGTGGTCGTGACCGCAGTGGCTATGGTCGCAGCGAGTCTGCCGGTGGCCGAGGTCGCGGCAACTACGGCGGTGGCCGCGGACGTAACCGCGACTAAGTAATCTTTTCCTATGGAACGGAACGCAAAGGGTGTGCTGGCGAAGATAGCGTCGGCCACCCTTTTGCTTCTGGTTCTGGGAACCGCCACTTTTTCCCAGGCGGCCGACGTTCCTTCGAGTAACGTGACTTTTTGCGTCAACAAGAAGACGTTTGCGGTAAGCCAGCGCACCGCCTGTAAATCAACCGAAAAGACGTTGACGGTGAACCAGCTCGGGCAGACCGGGCCGACTGGACCCATGGGACGGGTCGGGCCTGCTGGTCCGAGTTCGCTGCCAGAGGCATTCTTTGGTGGGTCGACCACGCCTACTCGGGCGAGCGGTGTCCAGGTTGCCACGGATGCTAATACACCGCTGCCGGTTTGGGAGATGCCTTCTGACGGGCGCTTTTTGGTGACCCAAAACTTTGTGGTGAACGCATTCCCAACCAACCGTGATACCAAAATCGAGCTTCAGTGCTTCATCGGAGACCTGTCCAGCTACTTCAGCGGGGTTTCAATTACCGCGGTTCCTGAGGCTCAACTTCCTCAGGGTGCCCAGACTTTCAATACCGGGTATGGCTCGATTACCTATGTAACGGCTGGAGTCGATCGTTACGTCACCCCGTTCTGCCGCAATCTTTCGGGCGAAGCCAATGTTTATGTGGCTTCCTTTACCGCTGCCGCGATCAAGCTCGGCTCGGTGGGTGCACTCCAATAGAAACCGCTCCGAGATATCGTTTATCATTGTTAGATAGATGGTGGTTGGAGGTGGTTTCTTTACAGTGTCAAAAAAAGTGTCTAAAATTAACGCCATGCACCCACTGGCCGGGAAATCCAAGAAACGCGCGTCATTCGACGAGCTTCTCCTCGCCGGAATCAGCGCGGTAGCCGACAAGGGTATTGATCACACCAGCGTTTCCGACGTTGCCAACACCTCTGGGGTTTCTCGCCCAACTTTCTATACATATTTCGGCGATATGAACGGCTTCTATGCCGAAGTTTGGCTTCGCTATGGCCGCGAATGGCTAGATTCTCAGATCGATGGTGCTGAGTCACTCGACGAATCAATCGACCAGGTTCTTCTCGAGATTTTCTCTGCCAGTCGCCGAATCCCTGAAGTTTTCGAAGTGGTACAGCCAGACTTTGAGCGCTGGTGGGACGAGCAAACAGACGGAGACGACCTCGCTCAGCAGCGCCTAGTTTGGAAGCTCGGCTTCAAGCTCGGTTACAAGCTTGGCAAGCGAATCACGCCAAAGGCCGAACTTGGCCTACCGATTGTTGGATTCCTAGACCTTCCTGAGGACGCAATGAGCCTTCCGTTCCTGGCTGGTTTAGGACAGGTCACCCCTGATTTACTGCCACCAATGGCTGGCCTCACCTTGGACGACGACTCGGTTGAATCAAAACTGACCATGGCGGCGATTGAGGTTATTGCCACTTCGGGTGTTGCCGCGGCGTCCATGACGCGTATCGCTCGCCGAGCCCGAGTTTCAACCGGAACCGTTTACCCGCGCTTCAAGAACTCGGAACTCTTGGTGCAGACATCGTTCACATCCGCGATTGCCAACATTGTTGGAAAGAACGTGCAGATCGTGGCCGAGCGAGGTCTCGGCATCGACGAATACGCTCTAACTGTGAACGCTGGATACGGTGAGAACCGCAAGGTTTGGCGAAACTTCCGCACCGAGATGCACATCGAAGCAGCCCACAACCCAGAGCTCGCAGCGTTCATGGTGCCGGGTTTCGAAAAGGCAGCCAAGTTCCTAGAAGACTCGTTCACCAAGTTTGGATTGCCGGCACCGTTGGTTGCTTCAATCGCCTGGTTCCTGCACTCGCACGCCATCGGAATCTCGCTCATCTACAACGTCCTGCCGTCTGTGGACGCCATCGATTACCGCATCATGGCCCGCTGGATGATTTCCCAGTTGCCAAAATAGCGGCGACTGACCTAAACTAGAGGAAGCCAAAGACCGTCGGTTTTGGATCTTCCTCGGAAGAGACAACGAAGGCCCGCATAAAGCGGCATCCCACGCAGGTGTACAGAAGTTTCTCTTTAGAGTTTCGCTCCGTGCCTTGCGCATGGAGCTTTTTTATTTGGGTCTGGGGCTACCGACAAATACGAAACAAGGAGTGCCATGGCGAACAAGGAAGCCAGCGTCTCCGAGCTTACTGATCTATTCAAGAGCTCGGCTGCCGTATTGCTAACCGAGTACCGCGGACTCACTGTGGCTCAGCTCAAGGAGCTGCGCCGTTCAATCAGTGGGAACGCAACCTACGCCGTGGCAAAGAACACGCTAATCAAGATTGCAGCTGCAAACGCTGGGGTGACCGCATTTGACGGTCAGCTAGCCGGCCCAACTGCAATGACTTTCGTTTCCGGTGACGTTGTTACCGTAGCGAAGGCACTGCGTGACTTTGCCAAGGCAAATCCTCTACTAGTGGTCAAGAGCGGTGTCATGGATGGCGTTGCACTTACTGCTGATGAGGTTAAGAAGCTTGCTGACCTCGAGACCCGCGAAGTTCTACTGGCCAAGGCCGCTGGAATGTTCAAGGCTTCGATGTTCAAGGCTGCTTACGTATTCAACGCTCCTCTTGCCCAGGCGGTTCGCACCGTCGACGCACTGCGTGCAAAGCAAGACGCGTAAGAACACACCAAAACCAAAGCTTAAAAGCTAAAAAAACCAAGGAGAAACAAAATGGCAAAGCTGACCACTGACCAGCTAATTGACGCGTTCAAGGAGCTATCGCTCATTGAGCTAAGCGACTTCGTTAAGAAGTTCGAAGAAGTATTCGAAGTAACCGCTGCTGCACCTGTTGCAGTTGCAGCTGCTGCAGCTCCTGCTGCTGGTGGCGCTGACGCTGCAGAAGAGAAGGACTCGTTCGACGTAGTTCTAGAGTCTGCTGGCGACCAGAAGATCGCAGTTATCAAGGAAGTTCGCGCACTGACCAACCTAGGTCTAGGCGAGGCTAAGGCTGTTGTTGACGGCGCTCCTGCAACCGTTCTAGAGGGTGCAAACAAGGAGACCGCCGAGAAGGCAAAGGCTGCTCTTGAGGGCGCAGGCGCAAAGGTTACCCTTAAGTAATCTCTGTAACATTAGGAAACCCGCTCAGATTCTGGGCGGGTTTTCGCTTTAATGAAGGAATGAGCAAACAGGTACTGATCCTTCACGGTTGGACGAATCGACGCCAAGAGGGAAACTGGCAGCGCCGAGCCGCAGCCGCCCTTCGACAGCAAGGTCACCAGGTTCACTATCCGCAGCTACCTTCAACCGACGAACCTCGCTTCGCCGATTGGGCCGAGGTTGCGCTGAACGAGCTGGCTCAGATTGCCGAATCGAACCAGGGTCACGAGGTTGTGGTGATAGGCCACTCTCTCGGTGCCGTGACCTGGTTGAAGCTTGCGTCCGAGAGTTTGATTGAGAAGCCGGTCTCTCGCGTGCTTCTGGTTGCGCCGGCCGATCCGGAGTTGCTCATCGATATTCCTGATTTCATTTTCGAGCCGTCCAAGGTTTCGGCCCATGTGGCTGCGGCCGCATCGAACACGCTGGTGATTGGCTCCGACGAAGATCCTTGGCAGCCGAACGGAATCGACAAGACCTTCGCCGAGCCGCTGGGAATCCCGAGCGTGATTGTGCCAGGTGCTCGCCACTTCTCGCTGTCCGATGGTTTTGGGCCTTGGGCTGGAGTTATCAACTGGGTGCTCGACCCTGCTAGCGACCTCAGCGTTCGCTAGGTAAAGTAGGAACGTAACGCTCCCGATTTGCCCCACGGAGTACCACGAGGTTAGGAATAACCAAAATGAGGATCCTTCTAGTAGGAGCCGGTGGCGTGGGAAACGCCATAGCCAAAATTGCAGCCACCCGTTCGTTTTATGAGCAGATTGTCGTCTCCGACTACAACGAAGCCCGAGCCGTCGAAGTAATCGACTGGATTCGAAACCGCCACGGCGACGAGGTTGCGTCCAAGTTTGTAGCCGCCAAGGTAGACGCCGGTTCGGCTGCGAACATCACCGACCTGTGCCGCGAGCACAAGATTACCCACGTGCTGAACGCTGTTGAGCCGAAGTTCGTGCCAACCGTGTTCTCGGGTGCCTTCAGTGCCAACGTGCACTACCTCGACATGGCGATGAGCCTTTCCGAGCCGCACCCAGACGACCCATTCCACAAGCCGGGCATCAAGCTGGGCGACCAGCAGTTCGCGCTGTCTGAGCAGTGGGAGCGCGCAGGTTTGCTCGCGCTGGTTGGCATCGGTGTTGAGCCGGGCCTTTCAAACGTGTTCGCCCGCTACGCCCAGGACCACCTGTTCAGCGAGATCGATGAGGTTTCGGTCAAGGACGGCGGAAACCTGGTAGTTCGCGATGAGAACGGCAACGAAATCTTCGCACCATCGTTCTCGATCTGGACCACCATCGAGGAGTGCCTGAACCCACCGATTCTCTGGTCGAAGGACAAGGGTTTCTACACCACCCAGCCGTTCAGTGAGCCGGAGGTTTTCGAGTTCCCTGAAGGCATCGGCGCGGTTGAGTGCGTGAACGTTGAGCACGAGGAAGTCACCATGCTTCCAGCTGTAATCAACGCCAACAAGTTCAGCTTCAAGTACGGGCTCGGCAACGAGTTCATCGGAATTCTCAAGACCCTGCACGCGCTCGGCCTCGACCAGACCAAGCCTCACCGCGTTCGTTCGGCACAGGGTCCGGTGGATGTTTCGCCTCGCGACATGGTTGCCGCCGTGCTTCCAGACCCAGCCACCAT
>JBDKLA010000087.1:0-3596 GCA_039795835.1 Actinomycetota bacterium
ATGTTGTTGTGAGCGCGAACCACTTCGAGTGCGCTGGCCTTGGTGACTCCAAGCGGCGCAATGTCGAGCCAAGCCGAATAGCCGATGGCGTAGCTGACTGAGGAAAGACCAAGGCTGGCCACGGTGTCCACGAATTCTTCGGTTTCCTGCTCGGGGCTGAGCACCACGATTCGGCTAACCGGGTGGTTCATCAGTTCTTCGAGCGGGGTCTCGTGATTCTCATCACCGAGGGCGTCGTCGGGGAAATGTTTGTGGAATTTGTAAACGCCTTGGGCGTCCTCGACCGCGAAGTGAGCGTCGGGCAGGCTGTTGATCAGTTTGGTGAGAACCTCGGTTGGGTCGAAGGTGATGACCTCTTCGGTTTCGAAACCCTTTGGATGCGATGGGTTGAGCTTCACGGTCACGGCTCCGTTTGAGGCAATCAACTTGCCGTCGAGCAGACCGATTTCTTTGGTAACGCCAATTGCGTTCACCGCGCTACGACCGGTTGCAACCACAACCAAGTGACCCAAATCTTGGACGCGCTTAACTTCCGCGGCGACGCGTGGCGAAAGGTAGCCGTCGTCGTGAACCAGAGTTCCGTCGATGTCGAGCGCGATCAACCAACGCTGGTCTGGGGTTAATGCCATGTTTAGGCTTTTACCTTTGGCTTGATGAATTCGGTGCCACCGAGGTATGGGCGTAGCGCTGCTGGAATTCGCACCGAGCCATCTGGCTGCTGGTGGTTTTCAAGAATCGCAACCAGCCAGCGAGTGGTGGCAAGGGTTCCGTTGAGAGTAGCCAAGGTTGCGGTCTTGCCGTCTTCCTTGCGGTACCGCATATTTAGGCGGCGAGCCTGGAACGTGGTGCAGTTCGAGGTTGAGGTTAGCTCGCGATAGGTTTCCTGGCTTGGAACCCAAGCTTCGATGTCGTATTTGCGAGCGGCGCTCGAACCTAGATCTCCGGCTGCGGTGTGAATTACGCGATATGGAAGTTCGCACTTCTGGAGCATCTGCTCCTGCCAAGCCAAAAGTTTTTCGTGCTCAGCTTCGGCCTGCTCGGGCTCAACGTAGGAGAACATCTCAAGTTTGTTGAACTGGTGAACGCGCAGGATTCCCTTGGTGTCGCGACCGGCGCTTCCCGCTTCGCGGCGGTAGCAGGTGCTCCAGCCGGCGTAACGGAGTGGGCCTTCTGAAAGGTCAACGATTTCGTCGCGGTGGTAACCGGCTAGGGCCACTTCGCTGGTACCGGTTAGGTAGAGGTCGTCGGCTGGTAGGTAGTAAATCTCATCGGCGTGCTGACCGAGGAATCCGGTTCCTGCCATGACCTCTGGGCGAACCAGGGTAGGGGTGATGAGCGCGGTAAAACCAGCTTCGGCAGCTTGGTCGAGTGCCAGGTTCATCATGGCAATCTCGAGGCGAGCGCCAAGACCCTTTAGGAAGTAGAAGCGAGAACCCGAAACCTTCACACCGCGCTCGATGTCGAGGATGTCTAGGTCTAGGCCGAGTTCGGCGTGGTCCTTCATGGTGAAGGCAAAGTTTGGCTTGGTGCCAACTTCACGTAGAACCTCGAAGTCGTCTTCGCCACCGGCAGGAACGCCCTCGCAAACCACGTTTTCGATCTGCCAAAGAATGCTGTCTAGTTCTTGAGCGGCCTCGCCGGCTGCGGCATCGGCTGCCTTTACATTCGCAGCCAAGGTTTGAGCGGCGGCAACGAGGCCTGCCTTCTCTTCCTTTGGTGCTGTGGAAACCAACTTCGAGTGAGCGTTCTGCTCGGCGCGAAGCACCTCAAACTCGGCGAGCTTGGCGCGACGCTTGGCGTCGGCGGCTACGGCCTGGTCAACCAACTCTTCGCTGGCACCGCGAGCGCGCTGGGAAGCCTTGATAGCGTCTGGGTTTTCGCGGAGAAGATTTAGGTCGATCACGAAGACAATTCTATGGTCTGGCTACGAGATGGCTCTCAATGATGCTCGCCGCATCTTCAAGTTCCAATCGAGACTCTGCAATGCCAAGAGTCAGGTTGAAACCCTCGTCGGTCGTCATGTTGTGTTGATAACCATTGATCCAGAGAAATGAAACCATTAGCAGCCAGCTTGTTCGCTTATTACCGTCAATCATTGGATGATTTTTGATTATTGAATGCATCATCGAGGCGGCTTTCAGGTGAAGCGTTGGATAAGCATCTTCACCGAAAACAGTTGTTTTAGGTCTAGAGAGGGCTGCCTCTAGAAGACCTGGGTCTTTAACGAAGAAACCAAAGGCCTTGACCTGAGTCAATGCATCCTCAAGAGTGAGGTACTGGGTCATGCGTCGGCCAGTTTCTCCATTAGCTCTTTGTCGTGGTCCAGGACAAAGGCCCTAGCCTCGGCAAGCTGGTGTTCACGAATAGAACGCGAATCGCTAAGTTCGATAGCGTGGATTACGGCCTGCTGTTTTGAAACACCAAGTTCATTTGCAAGACGCTCGAGCTTTGCATCGAGTTCTTCGGTTAGTCGAATTGTCATAGCCATATTTATACGGTATCAAAGTGATACCACTATTGGCTAGAGAAATTCTGTGGAGAACTACTTGCCGATGGCTTTCTGCCACCAACGCTTAGCGGTCACATAGCTCTCCGAGTGGTTGTTGCCCTCGTGAACCGATGCCTTCTTATCGGCGCGTGGGTAAGAACCCAAGAAGATCAGCTTCGGGCTGAAGCGGTACAGTCCCTGGATGGCTTCGGCGACGGCCTCATCGGTGGCGTGGCCGTTGGCGTCTACGTTGAAGCGGTAGCGTCCTAGGCGATCTCCAACCGGGCGAGACTCGATTCGGCTCAGGTTTACACCTCGGGCGGCGAACTGCTCAAGCATTTCGAGTAGAGCACCCGGGCGGTCGCTCGGAAGTTCCACGATTACCGAGGTCTTGTCGTGGCCGGTGCGCTTTGGCAGTGCGCCCTTCTTGCCAACCTCGATGAATCGAGTTTCGGCGTGCTTGGCATCGGCGATGTTCTTCGCGATCACCTTCACCATATAGTGGTCGGTGATGTTCGGGGTCGAAACCGCCGCGTCGATCTTCTCGTTTTCCCAAAGGTCCGAGGCGGCCGCTGCGTTCGAGGTTGACTGCAGGTGCTTGTGGTTCTTGATGTTGGCACCGAGCCACTTGCGAACCTGGGCGTAGGCAACCGGGTGGGCGGCGATGGTCTTCACATCGGCGAGCTTCACGCCAGGGCGAGCCACAAGGTTGAAGTTCACCGGCACGAGGTATTCGCCGTAAATCTGTAGGCCTTCGGTGGTTGCCAAAGCGTCTAGGGTCGCGCTCACGCCACCCTCAACCGAAGATTCAACCGGAACGATGGCACGGAAAGCCTTACCGCTCAAAACCGCGGCGAGCGCATCGGCAACCGAAAGCACCGGCTGCCACTCTTTACCCTCGGCGGCTTTCACCTGGCGAAGGGCGAGCTCGGTAAATGTGCCAGCCGGGCCGAGATAGGCGTAGGTGGTCTTAGTGTTACGAGCTTGTGATGACATAAAACAAGGTTAAGCGACACAATGGTTTTATGAGTGAGCGAGCTGGCAAAAAGGCGCAAGTACAAGACCTGGTCAACATTGAAAAACTGGTGGACGAATACTTCGCCATTCA
>JBDKLA010000088.1:0-6105 GCA_039795835.1 Actinomycetota bacterium
GGAACCGAACAAACGAAAGCCGCCGTGCTTTTGCACGACGGCCAAACGTTTAGAACACAGGTTCCGCTTGGTGCTAGGCGAGCACCTCGGTTAGTGCCTTGAAGCCCATGCCGTGAGCCACTGCTACTGGCTCGTTGGTGAGCACGCCATCGTGGGCGTTCAAACCTAGAGCTAGCGAAGCATCTGCCTGCAGTGCCTTCTTCCAGCCGTTGTTCGCAAGCAAACGAGCGTAAGGAAGGGTTGCGTTGGTTAGAGCGTAGGTGGAGGTGTGAGGCACCGCACCTGGCATGTTGGCAACGCAGTAGAAGATGGTGTCGTGAACCTTGAAGGTTGGCTCTGCGTGAGTGGTTGGCTTTGAATCTGCGAAGCAACCGCCCTGGTCGATGGCAATGTCAACCAAGACCGAACCAGGCTTCATGTTCTTCACATGGTCGTTGGTCACCAACTTTGGAGCCTTGGCACCGGGAATCAGCACCGAGCCAATTACTAGGTCGGCATCGGCAAGGGCGCGCTTGATCTCAAACGCGTTCGAGGCGATAGTGCGAACCCGACCCGCGTAGTGGTGATCAAGTTCGCGAAGGCGGTTGATGTTGGTGTCCATTACGGTCACTTCGGCACCGGCGCCAACAGCCATTGCCACGGCGTTCGTTCCGGCAACGCCACCACCGAGAACAACTACCTTGGCTGGGCGAGTTCCAGGAACACCGCCGAGTAGCATGCCGCTACCGCCGTTGTGGCGCATTAGAGTTTCGGCACCAACCTGAATCGAAAGGCGTCCGGCTACTTCGCTCATTGGAGCAAGGAGCGGCAACTGGCGGCTTGGAAGCTGAACGGTTTCGTAGGCGATAGCCGTTACCTTCTTCTCAACCAACTGCTTTGTTAGTTCAAGATCGGCAGCGAGGTGTAGGTAGGTGAACAGCACTAGGCCTTCACGAAGGAAACCGTATTCCGAAGCGATCGGCTCCTTAACCTTCATCACCATGTCGCCGGCTGCCCAGGTTGCGGCAGCGTCGGGGAGAATGGTGGCTCCGGCCTCAACATATTCCTTATCGGAAATGCTCGAACCGTTTCCGGCTCCGGCCTGCACAAACACTTCGTGTCCGGCGGTTACGAGTTCGTGAACTCCAGCCGGGGTAATGGCTACACGGAATTCGTTGTTTTTGACTTCGGCAGGAACCGAGATACGCATTCTTCTCCTAATGTCGGCATCGTCGCCGAGCAACTAAATAACGATACCTGATAGCGAGGAATTGCCGTTTTTTGTCCTTCGAACCCACTGGTTTATGGCAGTATTTGATTTGATACGTCCACAGGCGTTTCATTTGGTTGTTGTCTGGACAGCGATGTCCCTTCGATGTAAAGGAGCCCAGTTTGTCTGAGCAGCTTCAAAATCCAAACGCAGCACAATTCACTCGCCGAGCAGTGCTCGGTGGTGCCAGTGCAATCAGCGCCGCAGCTCTACTGGCAGCTTGTACTCCAGGTGGAGCCAAGAAGGCTTTGGTTCCAGCCAAGGACGTCTCGGACACCGAGAAGACCCTAACCTGGGACAACTGGCCTTACTACATGGATGGCGAGGACGGATCGTTCCCAACCCTGAAGGCGTTTGAGAAGAAGACCGGTATCACCGTCACCTACAACATCAACGTTGACGACAACAACACCTACTTCGCACGTATCAAGAACCAGCTCGCTGCTGGAACCGACACCGGCGCAGACACCTTCTGTCTCACCGACTGGATGGTTTCACGTCTCATCGACAACGGCTACGTTCAGGAACTGAACTACGACAACATGCCAAACGTGACCGCGAACCTAAACCCAGCGTTCAAGGACACCTTCGGTTCGTTCGACCCAGGTCGCACCCACTCGCTTCCTTGGAAGGGCATCATCGCCGGTATCGGATACCACAAAGCGAACTACAAGAAGCTAACCGGCAAGGACGCACCGACCACCCTTGAGGACCTCTGGGCTCCAGAGTTGAAGGGTCGCGTTGAGGTTCTTTCGGAAATGCGCGACACCCTCGGCATCATGATGCTTGCCGCTGGCGTAGACATCTCGAAGTTCACCTCAGACGACTTCTACACCGCTCTAGACCTCTTCAAGGAGAAGGTCTCTTCTGGCCACATCCGTTCCATCAAGGGAAACTCCTACGTCGATGACTACAAGTCGGGCGACGCCGTTGCCGGTATCGTCTGGGCCGGTGACCTGGTAGGTGCAAACCTTGAACTTGGCAGCGAAGACCTAGGTGTAGTTCTTCTCGACACCGGTTCAACCTTCGCCTGCGACAACTTCGTGGTTCCAATGGGCTCGGCGCACAAGAAGAACGCCGAAACCGCTATCGACTACTACTTCACTCCTGAGATTGCTGCCGAACTAGCTCTTGCTGGCGTTTACTACGTGACTCCGGTCATGGGTGCTCGCGAGATCGTGATCAAGAAGAACCCAGCGTTGGCTAACAACGAACTGATCTTCCCTTCGGACGAAATCTTCGCCAACAAGCTGAAGCAGTTCCGCCCGCTTACTTCGAAGGAAGACAACGAGTTCTCGCAGGCTTGGTCCAAGGCTTCTAACGGAGTTGTGTAATTGGCAATTGACTTCAAGCCGTCAGGCGCCGATCTAGAACTTATTGACGTACGCAAGGAATTCCCAGGATTCACTGCACTTGAAGACATGGATCTTCACATCCCAGCCGGAGAGTTCTTCGCACTCCTTGGTCCTTCGGGTTGTGGCAAGACCACCACTCTTCGCATCGTTGCCGGCCTTGAGCAGCAGACCACCGGTCAAGTGCTCATCGGTGGTAAAGACGTTTCTGCCACCAAGCCTCACGAGCGTCCGGTCAACACCGTGTTCCAGAGCTACGCTCTGTTCCCTCACATGACCATCCTCGAAAACGTGGCTTTCGGTCTGCGTCAGCGCAAGGTCGAAGACCCACTGAAGAAGGCCATGGACGCCCTGAACCTGGTTGAGCTTGGCTACGCTGCCGAGCGTCGCCCCCAACAGCTTTCCGGTGGTCAGCAGCAGCGTGTGGCTCTTGCTCGCGCACTCGTCAACCGCCCAGCACTGCTTCTTCTCGACGAACCGCTTGGCGCACTAGACCTCAAGCTTCGCCGCCAGATGCAGATCGAGCTCAAGGCTATCCAGATGGAAGTTGGTCTAACCTTCCTCCACGTAACCCACGACCAGGAAGAAGCCATGGACATGGCCGACACCGTCGCGGTTATGAACAAGGGACGCATCGAGCAGATGGGTGCTCCGGAAGCTCTCTACGACCGACCAAAGACCGCTTTCGTGTCGAAGTTCCTCGGTCAGTCGAACCTGTTCGTTGGTAACGTCGTTGACTCAAACGCTAACTCGATCAGCATCGAGGTCGGCGGTCACAAGATCACCGCTCCAAAGGCCCGCGCCGAGAAGCACACCGGCAAGGTTGCCATCGGTGTTCGCCCTGAGAAGGCCACCTTCCACCGCGAAAAGCCAAAGCTTGGAGCCGATCACGTTCTGGTTGGTCCTGGCGAAATCATCGACATTCGTTTCACCGGTGTGAGCAACCAGTACCTAATCGACATTCCTAAGGTCGGCGAGGTCACCGTGTTCGCTCAGAACGTGGGAATCAGCCCAGTGATTGAGCTTGGCGAAAAGGTTTGGGTTTCCTGGAAGGTTGAGCACTCGTTCGGGCTCTCCGACCTTCCTGCAGGCAACGAAGACGAATAGCCATGGCATTCGCGGCATTCGGTTCTGGTTCAGCTCAGGAACACAAGTCTCCAACTAAGTCGGGCAAGGTCGTTCTTGCTCTATTGCTACCAGGTTTGGTTTACCTTGGCCTGTTCTTCTTTACGCCACTTTTCTCACTGATCGTTACCTCGCTTGAGTCGCCAGCCCCAACCGGCGGCATCGGCGAATACGTCTACGGTTTCGAGTGGCAGAACTACGTAACCGTTATCTCCACCTACATGCCGCAGATTCTGCGTTCGTTCCTTTACGCGAGCATCGCAACCATCATTGCCCTCTTGGTTAGCTACCCGCTGGCTTACTACATCGGCGTAAAGCTCCGCACCCGCCCGCTCCTTCAGCGCCTGATGCTGGTTCTGGTCATTGCCCCTTTCTTCATCTCGTTCCTACTTCGCACCATCGCTTGGAAGCAGATCTTCTCGGACAACGGCGCTCTTATGCAGGTCGTTTACAGTACAGGTCTAATGGACCACTCCCAGCACTTCCTTGGCACCGACGCTGCCGTTATTTTCGGCTTGACCTACAACTTCATTCCGTTCATGACCCTGCCGCTCTACACCACACTGGAGCGCTTCGACATTCGCCTGCTCGAGGCTGGCTCAGACCTCTATGCCAGCCCAGCCAAGGTCTTCCGCAAAATCACTTTGCCGATTTCGATGCCGGGCATCATCTCAGGAACCCTTTTGGTGTTCATCCCAATTGCCGGTGACTATGTGAACGCCGGTCAGAACTTCCTAGGTTCGTCGAAGACGTCGATGATCGGAACAATCGTGGACACCGAGTTCTTGCAGACCCAGAACTACCCAATCGGTTCAGCACTGAGCGTGCTTCTGATGGCGGTAATTGTGGCTCTCGTTTCGCTCTATGTTCGCAGCTCCGGAACGGAGGATCTACTGTGAAACGCTTCTCAATCGGAAAGCTCACCCTCCCGATCTACTCGTTCCTCACCATGGGCTTCATGCTCATTCCGATCGTTTACACCATCGTCTTTTCCTTCAACGACTCAACTCCTAGAACCCAAGGTCAGTGGCAGGGCTTCACCCTCGACAAGTGGACCGGCGTTTGCAAAAACCCAGAAGTCTGTGACTCGCTCGGCACCTCAATCTTCATCAGTACGGTTTCCACTCTGATTGCCACAATCCTTGGAACCGCTCTGGCTATCGCTCTGGTTCGCTACAAATTCCGCGGACGTTCGCTTGTCAACCTTGCGCTATTCCTTCCAATGGCAACCCCTGAGGTTGTTCTCGGTGTTGGTCTAGCCGGGTTCTTCTTCAACGTCTTCGGTGGTTCGGTTTTCGGTCTCACCACTGTGATCATCGCCCACGTAATGTTCTGTCTTTCCTTTGTGGTGGTTACCGTGAAGG
Source organism: Actinomycetota bacterium (assembly GCA_039795835.1). Taxonomy (GTDB): domain Bacteria; phylum Actinomycetota; class Actinomycetes; order Actinomycetales; family Microbacteriaceae; genus Rhodoluna. The sequence continues at coordinate 5,091 of JBDKLA010000088.1, forward strand.
CTCGCGTTCAGACACTCGACCCAGTGCTTGAGGAAGCCGGCCGCGACCTCTACGCCAACCCAAACCAGGTCTTCTGGAAGATCACCTTCCCGCTGCTACTACCTGGAATCATCTCAGCAGCTCTGCTTTCGTTCAGCCTCAGCTTCGACGACTTCATCATTACCTACTTCAACTCTGCCAACGTAGAGACCTTCCCGAAGTTCATCTACGTAGCCGCCACCCGCGGTGTACCAGCCGAAGCCAACGTAATTGCGTCGGCGGTGTTCCTAACCGCAATCCTCATCGTGCTGGTAACTCAGATCAACGGTGCTATCAAGCGCAAGCGTTTGCTCAAGAAATAGTTGATTGGAGGGGCGAATGACGAAGTCGAATTGGAAAACCATTCCAAAGTATGCGCGAAAAGAAATAAACAAATCGGGCTCACGAGCAAATACCTTGGGTTTGAATTTTATTTTGAGTGGGTTCAGAGCCCACAAAATTGCGAAACGAGATTCTGAGTCTCTCAGTCGCATTGAATTGGAAGCACTCCAGCAATATTTCACAAATCGCTTCTCAAATTCCTTCGCAATTTTCACCTTTCCAATTGCACCCGCGTTCATCCTTGATTATCTTCAAAAGTCTGGTTTTCTGAAGTCAGACTTTGTTTTGTGGCCAACGGCGATTGGGGTCCTTGGGGTCGGTTACTTAATCAACTATTTACTTTTTAGATCGTTTTTCCAGTGGTTTCAGCAGAAGAGAAACTAAAAGCACGAGAACATAAAAATGCCCGCCGGAAATCCGACGGGCATTTACCTTTGGTGTCTTTAGATAGCACTCGCTAGAGCAGCGTCGAGCACGTTTAGTGCGTCGGTTAGCTGCTCGTCGGTGATTGCTAGTGGAGGTAGGAAGCGGATTACGTTTCCGTGGGTTCCTGCGTTTAGAACTAGAACACCGTTGGCGTGGCAGAAGGCGACAACCTTGTTGACGGCTTCGGCGTTTGGGTTCTTGGTTCCGGCCTGCACTAGTTCGATGGCTA
>JBDKLA010000089.1:0-3021 GCA_039795835.1 Actinomycetota bacterium
GGCCACCTTTGAGGCCGATGGCGAGGAGTAGCACGAACGAGATTGAGTCGAAGGCACCTTTAGATACGCTCAGGTCGGTCTTGATTCGGGCGGCGAAAATTCCGAGGGCGAATGCGAGGACGGGGATACTGGTCAGGTTTGAGATGGCTGCGTCTAGATTCATAACAAGAACAATAATACAAGAATAATACTTCGTGTTATCTCACGAGGGTTATATTTGAAATATGAGTTGGACATTTCTGAGTAACCACGGGCACGTTGTCGTGCAGTTGGCTAAGAATCCCGACATCACGCTGGCCGAGCTGGCTCGAGTGATCGGGGTGACCGAGCGTCACATCAGCTCGGTGCTCAACGATCTCAAAGAGGCCGGCTACATCGAAGTGATTAAAGAAGGACGAAAGAATTCCTATCGCGTCCTAGTAGAAATGCCACTTCGTCACACCGCCGAGTCACACAAGACCCTGCAAGACGTGCTGAACGTTTTCGAGACCGACTAGTTCGCACCCAGGGTCACGCCACGAACCAGAGCCTTCTGGAAGTTCAGGTAGATGAACACCGAAGGCAAGATCGCGATGATGCTCGCAGCCGAAGCCAAAACCGGGTCGATGCCGTTTGAGGTGAAGCTTGGCTGAGCAAAGGCCTCGGCGATAGCCATCGGAAGCGGCTGGTCGGCGCGTTCGGGAAGCAGCAGAATCGGGAACCAGTACTCGTTCCAAGCATTGACAAACATCAGCAGAAAGACGGTTGCCACGGTTGGGCGCATCACCGGAAGCACGATGCGGAACATGGTCTGAAGCTTGCCGGCACCGTCGATGTGAGCTGCCTCAACCAATTCCTTAGGGAAGTGGTTCATCACCGCCTGAAGCAGGTAGGCGGCAAAGGCCGAGCCAAGGATTCCGAGGGAAATGTAGACCGGGTGAATTGGCCCGTAGACGCCAATCATCTTGGTGAAGGTGAAAACCGGGAACGCCATCGACTCCTGCGGAAGCGCGAAGGTGATGATGCAGATTGCGATTACTGTGCCGCGATACTTCAGGCGCCCAATCGAAATCGCGTAGGCGATAAAGAAACCCATGACCACGGCGATAACGGCTGCGCCGGTGGCGATCGTCAGGGAGTTCATGATCTTCGAACCGATTTCGCCGTCGTTGATGATCCAACTGAAGGTTCCAAAGTTCATGTGTTCCGGCCAGGCCCAAACCGGCGTGGACGCGTAGTCTTCCTGGCTCTTGAGACTGGCAACCAGCGTGAGCCACATCGGCAAGAGCCAAACCGCGGACACTGCAACCAAACCGATTGTGATGCCGGCCTTTTTTAGAAAGCGAACGAACTTCAATCTTCACCTCGCAACTGGCGGCGCTGCACGCGAATCAGCAGCAGGGCAACAGCGGTGATGAGGATTGCCAAAAGAACGGTTACGGCCGAGGCATAGCCAACTCGGTTGCCACCGAAGAAGGCGTTGAAGGAGTAGGTGGAAGGAACGTTGGTTGCGCCGTCTGGGCCGCCACCGGTCACGTAGTAAACCGGAGCGAAAACCTTGAGGGCTCCAACCACGCTGGTGAGCAGAACAACCGAAATCTCTGGGCCGAGCTCGCGCGACGAAATGAAACGGAAGCGCTGCCACCAGTTGGCGCCATCAACCTGAGCCGCTTCGAGCACGTAGGGGTTGAGGCGAGAAAGACCGGAGAGGAAGATGACCACACAGTATCCGAGTTGAATCCAAATCAGCACAAAGGAAAGGGCGAGAGTTGCAGCCTTTGGATCCTGGTACCAGTTGAGCGCGAGGTCTTTGAGGCCAAAGCTTTTCAGCAGGGTATTGAGTGCTCCGCGTTCCGGGTCGATGATCCACTTCCAGATGATGCCGGTGATCATTACCGGAATTACCTGAGGCAGGTAGAGGCTCGAACGAATGAAGGTTGCGAATTTGCTCGCGTAGTGGGTGCTGAGGAAGTCGAAGATTAGCGAAGCGAAAACCAGACCGAGCAGGGTTGGAATGATCGCCATCGGAATTACAAAAAAGAACGCGTGGCCGAAGGCTTCCCAAAAACCTTTGTCGCTGAACACCTCAACATAGTTGCCGAAACCAACGAACTTACGAATCGGGCCGTAGCCGTACCACTTGACGGTACTGATGCCGATGTTCCAGAGGAGTGCCCCGCCAACAAAAACAACCAGAATTCCGAAAGGAATCCAGAGGAAAAGGTCGTAAGCAGACCTCTTCTTGCGTGGGCGGGGGTTCATCTCGCCAGAATAACAGGTGTCTAGAATGAAACATCGACAGAAAAGTGAGTCAACGATGACAGCTAAAGATCGCCAGCCGAAAACCCACGACGGTATCCCGCTCGATTCCGGCGGCGTAATTGAAGCCCACGGTATCGACCACATTCCGGCAGGCGAACGCTACGGTCGAGCTCGGCAGCTAATTGGTGTTTGGGCCACGTCGCAGGCTAACTATGTCGTCCTGGTAATGGGTGGCGTCCTGATTTCGCTTGGTCTATCTTTCTGGCAGGCTCTGGCGGTCATCGTCATTGGTAACCTCTTCGCGATCATGACCGGATTCATTTCGGCGACCGGCCCGGCATCGGGAACCCCGAGCCAAATCATTCAGAGGGCCTTGTTTGGCCCCAAGGGAAACCTGTTCAGTCAGGTGTTCACCGGCTGGATGGTGAACGTGATTTTCCTCGCGCTTAACTGGACCGGTGCGGCAGCGATTATCTTTGCCGTTTTGGATCGCGCAGGTTATAAGACCGATGATCTGGTGAAGGCATTGGTCATCACCGCGCTGGCCGCGCTAACCCTGGTGATTTCGGTTTACGGCTACAACTTCATCACCAAGTCTTATAAATACATTTCATGGACTTTCATGGTGATCTTTGGTCTGGCAACAGTTTTCCTAATCACCGGAGCCAAGGGTGATGTGAATGCCATTCCGCCACTTACCGGGTTCGACTTCTGGATTGCGTTCTTCGGTGGAGTTTCACTTTTGGCCTGTACCCCAATTTCGTACACCAACGGTGCCGA
>JBDKLA010000090.1:0-4368 GCA_039795835.1 Actinomycetota bacterium
AGCTGGCTGGTTGAGGTAGCCAAGACTTTCCGGTTTGGTTGAAACCGTTTGACTCATTGACGTTCGATTCCCATGGCAGTGGTACGCGGCAGCCGTCGCGGCCAACTCGTTCGCCGTTGGTTCTGGCGAAGGTTGGGTCTTGGCGGAACTCTGGGCCGAGTGTGGTGTGCTCGGGTAGTCCAAGCTCTTCACCTTGGTACAGGTACATCGAGCCAGGTAGTCCAAGGGTAAACAGTGTGGCTGCTACCGCTCGCTTGAGGCCGAGCTCGGCGTCTGGTTGCGGATCATTTGGACCAACGCCGTCGCTTGCGGTGGTTCGTCCGAAGTCGCCGCCCATGCGCGAAGCGTGACGCATGACGTCGTGGTTCGATAACACCCAGGTGCTCGGTGCTCCCACCGCTCCGAACGCTGCGAATGATTCGTCGATGGTTTTGCGAATGTCGGTCGCGGTCCAAGGTGAGTCGAGGTAGCGGAAGTTGAAGGTTTGGTGGAATTCGTCTGGGCGAACCCAGAGGGCCATGAAACTTAGTGGCAGAACGTAGGCTTCGCCACACATCGCGCGCTCACCAGGGTAGCTGTCGAGGATTGCTCGCCAGCGGCGGAAGATCGGGTGAACGGATTCTTGGAACCACATCGGCGGGCTTGGTTCGCCTTCGATGAAGCCGGCGCCCGCGCGCTCAACGTCTGGGTGATCCGGCAGGCCGGCAGCCTTACCCATGGCATGTGGTTGGTCAACTCGGAAGCCGTCTACTCCGCGGTCTAGCCAGAAGCGGAGGATGTCTTCGAAGGCTTCTTGAACCTTCGGGTTTTCCCAGTTGAGGTCTGGCTGTGAAGAGTCGAAGAGGTGGCAATACCACTGACCGTCTGGAAGCCTCGTCCAGGCTGGGCCGCCAAACATTGATTGCCAGTTGTTTGGGGGAGTATCGCCGTCGCGGAAGTGATAGAACTCGCGTTCCGGTGAACCGGGGCCGGCGGCAACCGCGCGCTTGAACCATTCGTGCTGGTCTGAGGTGTGATTTGGTACCAGGTCGATCAGCACGCGCAAACCCAGTGAGTGAGCGGTTGCCAGCATCTTGTCGAAGTCGTCCAAGGTGCCAAACAGCGGGTCCACGTCGCAGTAGTCCGAGACGTCGTATCCGGCGTCCTTCTGTGGTGAACGCATGAATGGCGAGAGCCAGATTGCGTCGATGCCTAGCGACTTCAGGGAACCTAGCCGCGACGTAATGCCGGGCAGGTCACCCATTCCGTCGCCGTTTGCATCGGCGAATGAGCGTGGATAAATCTGGTAGATGACGGCGGACCGCCACCAATCTAGCTGAGCTTGATCCATGCGGTCTGGTCGGTTTCGAGGTAGCCTTCGGCGCTGAGGTCGACTTGGCTGGTGACCAAGATTTCGCCCTTTGGTAGCACGATTGGGTCGCTGCCGAAGTTGGCAACAACTGCAACGTTGCCGTTGACGTAAGCGAGTGAGCCTTCGTTCTCGAACTCTGGAGCCCAGCGGAAGTTTCCGGCTCCTAGGCCAAGAGTCTTACGAACCTTCAGTAGTCGCTTGTAGAGCTCAAGGGTTGAGCCGGCAACACCACTCTGCTGGTCGCGTGCCAAGCTCTTGTAGCTGTCTGGCTGTGGCAACCAAGATTCACCGGTGGTGTTGAAGCCGTTTGCAGCGCCAACTCCGGCCTCCCAAGGCAAGGTCACGCGGCAGCCGTCGCGGCCAACGCGCTTGCCCTTGGTGCGGAACCAGGTTGGGTCTTGGCGGTACTTGCCGTCGAGCGTGGTGTGCTCTGGGAGGCCAAGTTCTTCACCCTGGTAAAGGTAGGCGCCACCAGGTAGTCCAAGCATGAACGCGGTTGCTGCGCGAGCGCGGCGAAGGCCGAGAGCCTGATCTGGCTGGTTGAAGTGTGCGCCGATGCCGTCGCCCTGAGGTGGCAGTTCGCCGTCGTTGTAGGCGAAGCGAGTGGCGTGGCGAATCACGTCGTGGTTTGAAAGCACCCAGGTGCTCGGAGCACCAACGTCACCGAACGCCTTTAGCGAGCGGTCGATCGAGTTCTTCTGACCTTCTTTACTCCAGGCGGCGAACATGTAGTCGAAGTTGAATGCCTGGTGGTACTCGTCTGGGCGAACCCATTCGGCCATGCGGGTGAGCGGCATGATCCAAGCTTCGCCGGCCATGATGCGGTCGTCGTAGCTGTCCATAACCTTGCGGAACGCCTTGTTGATGGCGTGAACCTCTGGCTGACCCCAGTAAGGGTTCTTGCGCTCTAGCTGCTCAATGGTCAGCTCGTCGTCTGGCTTTGAGCCACCCATCTCGGTTGAGAAGTCTTCGGTGTCTGGCAGGCCGTCGCGTTTAATTAGACCGTGAGCCACGTCGATGCGGAAACCGGCAACACCACGGTCTAGCCAGAAGCGCAGGATGTCTTCGAAGTAGGCAATTACCTTAGGGTTGCGCCAGTTGAAGTCTGGCTGGGTTGAGTCGAAGATGTGAAGGTAGTACTGACCCTTCTTGCCGTTGGCTTCGCGAATGCGAGTCCATGACGCTCCACCGAAAACCGATGGCCAGTTGTTTGGGTTTTTACGCTTGAACAAGCCTTTGCCGTCGCGGAAGATATACATGTCGCGCTCTGGTGAACCAGGGCCAGCCTTCAGGGCAGCCTGGAACAGCTCGTTCTGGTCGCTCGAGTGGTTTGGAACCATGTCCACGATGATGCGAATGCCTTTTGCTTTCGCGGCGGCCAGCATTTCGTCGAAGTCGTCGAGGTTTCCGAACAGCGGATCAATCTGCTTGTAGTCGGTGATGTCGTAGCCGGCGTCCTTCTGCGGGCTCTTCATAAATGGTGAGAACCAGATGGCGTCGATGCCCAATTCGACCAAAGAATCGAGGCGAGCGGTTACACCCTTTAGGTCACCCATGCCGTCGCCGTTGCCGTCGGCAAATGAGCGAGGGTAGATCTGGTAGATGACGGCAGAGCGCCACCATTCGGCATTTTCTTTGGTGGTGTAAAGGATTTCGCTATTAGACATGTGAAAAGATTACGCCATGACGAATAGCCTAAGTTTGCCTTTAGCGTTACAACCTCATCACGATGGTTCGGCTCTTTACGTGCCCAACCAAAGCCCGAAGTTGGGTGAGCGGGTGAAGCTTCGAATTCGTATCCATGACGCAATCGGTAAGGTCGCCGAGGTTCGCGTTCGGTTCAGTGAAAGCGGCGAAGCGTTCCCAACCAAGCCTGCGAAAATTTGGAAGCGCGACGGTCGCTGGACGTGGTTTGAGTCGTCGATCACGATTCATAACCCAAAGATGAATTACCGCTTCTATATCAAGCTGGCCAGCGGCAATGTGCTTTGGTACAACACCCAGGGTTTATTTGAACTCAACCAGCCGGATGTTCTCGATTTCCGTCTGAACACTTTTGCCAGCGCTCCGAAGTGGGGCAATAAGGCGATCATGTACCAAATCTTCCCAGACCGTTTTGCTCGTTCGGCAAAGGCCGATCAGCACAAGACTCCGAAGTGGGCGATTGCCAAAAACTGGGACGACGAAGTGATTGGCCAGGGCCCTGGTACCAGCGAGCAGTTCTTCGGCGGAGACCTCTGGGGTGTCATTGAACACCTCGACCACCTGCAGTCGCTCGGTGTGAACCTGGTTTACCTAACCCCGATTTTCCCGGCCCGTTCAAACCACCGCTACGACGCTTCGTCGTTCCACGAGGTTGACCCGCTACTCGGCGGCGACGAAGCATTCATCGCACTAATCGAAGCTGTTCACAAGCGCGGCATGAAGGTTATGGGCGACCTAACTTCCAACCACTCGGGCGTCGGTCACGAATGGTTCAAGGCTGCCTATAAGAAGCCGAATGCTCCCGAGAGCGACTTCTATTACTTCTCGGAAAAGAACACCAAGTACGACTCCTGGTTCGGCGTTGCCAGCCTGCCTAAGTTCAACTGGAATTCGAAGGAACTTCGCAAGCGTTTCATTCAAGGGCCAAAGTCGGTGGTCGCCAAATGGCTGAAGGCTCCTTTCAACATGGACGGCTGGCGCATTGACGTGGCGAACATGACCGGACGCATTCGCGACGAAGACATGTATTTAGAGGTAGCTCAGGTCATTCGCAAAACCATGGTTGAGGCGAACCCGAACACCATGATGCTCGGCGAATACACCGGCGATGCTGCGTACGAAGTTCAGGGCGATGGCTGGCAGGGTGCCATGACCTACTCAAACTTCACCAAGCCGGTTTGGCGCTGGTTCTACAACAAGAATGCCAAGGGCGACCCAGGCTTCATGATGTGGGACGGCAACTACCAGGGCAGCGGTGTCGATCTGGTCACCAGCTACAACCAGTTCATCGCCGGTTTCCCGTGGCACGTTCG
>JBDKLA010000091.1:0-2660 GCA_039795835.1 Actinomycetota bacterium
CTTGGTTCGCTTCTTCGGCGGGCCACTAACCGACCGTTTCGGTAAGGCACTGACACTTCGCCTCACCGGCGTCCTCGGAATCTTGGGTCTGGTTCTGCTAATTGCCAGAATCAACATTCCATTGGCTTGGTTCGGATCATTCCTTTGGGGTGTCGGTGTTGCTCTGGCCTTCCCGCTGTTCCTTTCGGCAGCTGGCGAACAGCCAAATCCTGCCCGCAAGGTTGCCACGGTTAGTGCGTTCGGTTACACGTCGTTCCTAGTTGGCCCGCCGCTGCTCGGCTTTGTTGGCCAGGCAATCGGTGTTGTCAACATGTACTGGATCATCCTGCTGTTCATCGGTCTCTCGGTGGTGGTTGCCGGAGCCGCTGGAAACAAACGAGCTAGTTGAATTTGTAGAAGGCGAGCATCGCTGCAATCGAAATCATGACTACGGCGATGATGCTGTCGAGCAACTTCCAGAAGATCGGCTTCGACATGATGCTGGAGGCCGCCTTGGCTCCAAAGCCAATGGCGAAGAACCAAATCACGCTACCGGTCATGGCCCCTAGACCAAAGAACCAGGCGTTTTCCTTGAATGAGTTGGCGATACTTCCAACCAAAATCACGGTGTCTAGGTAGCAGTGCGGATTCAACCAGGTAACCGCGAGCAATGTGAGGATCACTTGTTTGCGGGTTGGTGAATGATCGTCGTTGGTTTTTAGGGTGTCGTTTTTGAGCGCCGAACGAATCGAACCAATCGCGAACCAGATCAGGTAGGTAACACCAAACCAGCGCAGGACCTCAAGCAGCCAGCCGACCTGAAGAATTAGAGCACCGAGACCGGCGACACCGGCGGCCATCAAAATCACATCGGACGCGATGCAGAACAGAACCGTCATTAACACATACTTGCGGGTGAGTCCCTGGCGAATAACAAAAGCATTCTGCGCACCAATTGCAATGATTAGCGATAGGCCGGTTAGGAGTCCTGGAAGTAAGGCAAGCATTAGTAAATTGTAATTTCGCAACGGGTAGAGTTGGCGTGTTCAGTATTTTGGAGTAAAAATGTTCGCAAAAGTCACCACCAAGATTGGTGCTCTAATCGTTGCCCTTGGTCTCGTATTCTCGCTTTCCACGCCTGCTCACGCGGCAACCCAGCGAACCGTATATTTCGTGAGCACTCTCGGAAGCGGCCTCGGGGTCTACTCGGTGAACTTCGATCCGAACAATTCGAATGTGACCCCTCAAGCGGTAACTCCCGACACAGCAACCGGACACGTTTACCGCTCTTTGACAACGGACAACACCAGGCTTTACTTTGCTGACAACAATCAGGCTGGCACCTGGGATCTGGTAAGTACCGACCTAACTGGCGGAGACCACCAGATAATCGCAGCTGGCATTGCCACCCCTGAGTACATCAAGGTCTGGTCGGATGAGGTTTTCTTCACGACTTGGCGCGGTGGTCTCTTCGCCGTTCCAAAAACCGGTGGTACGCCACAGGCACTGGTTGGCCTAACCCATGATGCCGGTCTCGGCGGAGCTGCCCCAGGCAACGGCTACGGACCTTTCGCTTTTGTGGGTTCCAAGCTATTCATCGATGTAAATGCCGTTGGAATTATCGAGGCTGACTGGCAGTGGCTCAACCCTTCGGGAGCTCACATCATCAGTCCTGCTGGATACGCTGGATACAACGTAACTGACTGGTACGAAAAGGGCTCCTACCTTTCACCAACGATTTACGTCTCGGGCTACAGCATCAGCGGGTTTAAGAAAACCACAGACCTCACCACCGACAGCACTACCTGGGATTCGGTTTCGACAAACTTTCCAGGAATGGCTGCGTCTAACGCCTACCGAACAACTGGCGACAGCGCCTATATTTTCTTTACGAGTGGAAGCGGTGACATCACCTACATGTCCGTTACTGAAAACAACTTCGGACTAGTTCTGGGTACCCGTTTCAACTCCGAAAACTACGGAATCGCCGTGGTTGATCAGGACGTACCGGACAGCCCAGTTGAAACTCTTGCCCACACGGGAGGAGACCTGAGCCTTGCCTATGCCGGCCTTGCGCTAATCGTCATCGGTGTTTTCGCCATGCGCTTGCGTAAGAACTAGCGAAGCACTTCCTCGGCGATAGCCAACTCAGGAGCAAGGAAGCGGTCTGGGCCAACGCCCTGAACTCCGGCGGCTCGAAGCTTGGCGATGTATTCGCCGGTGACCTTGGCTGGCTTTAGGCCTTCGCGCATCTCGGTGGCGCGAGCCGCGGTGATGTATTCGATCGCGAGGATTCGTCGTAGGTTGTCCACAATCTTGCGTAGTTTGCGACCTGCGTGCCAGCCCATGGAAACATGGTCTTCCTGCATTGCCGAGGACGGAATGCTGTCGACGCTGGCTGGGTTGGCGAGACGCTTGTTCTCGCTGACCAGACCGGCCTGGGTGTATTGGGCAATCATGAGACCCGAGTCAACGCCGGCATCGCCCGCTAGGAATGGCTCGAGCCCGGAGTTACGTGCCTTGTCGAGCGCGCGGTCGGTGCGACGCTCGCTCATTGAGCCGAGATCGGTTGCTGGGATTGCCAAGAAATCTAGGACGTAAGCAACCGGAGCTCCGTGGAAGTTACCGTTCGAGGTGACCTCGCCGTTTTCTAGAACCACCGGGTTGTCGATGGCCGCGGC
>JBDKLA010000092.1:0-7039 GCA_039795835.1 Actinomycetota bacterium
TTCAAGGAGCAATGCAGTAAATGGCAGTTCAAAAACCACGCGGAAACGATGGTCCAGTTGAAGTAGAACGAGACAGCCGAGGACAACTAATCCTTCGACTCCCACTAGAAGGTGGAGGCCGTTTCGTGGCAGCTGTAAGCGAGCAGGAAGCTAAAGATCTAGTGACTGCTTTCAACGCGGTAATCAAGAAATAACTAAATCTAAAAACCCCCGATCGAAAGGTCGGGGGTTTTCTTGTTTTTGAAGTCTTAAGCGCGCTTGCTCGCCATGAGTAGGCCGTCGCCGATGGTGCTGATTGCGGTAACGAAGTCGCTGTTCTGGTTGAAGAAGCGCAGGGCGTCGCGGTAGGTGACCGTGGCATCGTCGCGCATCGCAGGGTCTGGAACGCGGTCGCGCCAAAGTGCGTGGGCAATCACCACAACTCCACCCGGGCGAAGCAGGCGAACCGACTCGTGAAGTTGCTGCTCGAGCGTCTCCTTGTCGGCGTCCAGGAAAACCATGTCGTAGGCGGCATCGGCCATGTTCGACATCACTTCGATGGCTCGACCGGAAATCACCCGAGTGCGGTTGCTTGGGATCTCGGCATCGGCGAAAGCGTGCTTGGCGCCAGCCTGAAACTCTGGTTCGGTGTCGATAGTTGCCAGAACCGATTTCTCGGAAGCACTCAGCAGCCAAAGACCACTGACTCCGGCTCCGGTGCCAGCCTCGACAATTGCGGTGGCACCGAGCGCGCTGGCGATGAACGCGAGCTGAGCGCCGGTGGCTGGGGTAACGCACTCAATACCGAGTTCATCTGCGCGTGCACGGGCTTTCAGCAGCGAAATCGGTTCCTCGTGGAACTCTTCAACGAATTTCCAGCTAGAGATTTTGTCGACCATGCCTCAAGGATAAAGCCCCGAGTTGTTCAAATGCGGTAGCGGGCTAGTAGCCTGTAAGGGTGTTTGGTCTAAGTGGCGAAAAGTTGGTGATTCTGGGAATCATCGCGGTTATTGTACTCGGCCCAGAGCGCCTGCCCGAATACGCCAGAGGTTTGGCCAACATCATTAAGAACCTTCGCAAGATGGCCGACGGCGCCAAGACGCAGCTGAAGGAAGAGCTCGGTCCCGAATACGAAGACGTGGATTGGCGCAAGCTTGACCCTCGCCAGTATGACCCTCGACGCATTATTCGCGAGGCACTCACCGAGGACCTAAATTTCACCGCCGAAAAAGAGGCCATCAAGGATGTTGCGGCGGTTGCCACTGCAGCACCGGTAGTCGAGCACCTGAGTCACGGAGAAAAGCCACCGTTTGACTCGGAAGCCACCTAGGCGAGCGGAAGAGTTTTGCCCTTTAGGTCGAGTTTTACCTCGGCCATTTTTTTCGCCACCGCGATGATTGCCTGAGCCGCCGAGTCGATGGGGTTAGATAGGACCACCGGGTCACCCTGGTCTGAGCCCTCTCGAAGAGCAACCGAGATTGGAACCTGACCGAGGAGCTTGGTTTCTAGGTGATCGGCAACCGACTGACCTCCGCCAGCACCGAAGATTTCGGTTCGCGAACCATCTTGGTTTTCTAACCACGACATGTTCTCGATTACACCAAAGACCGACTGACCGGTTTGAAGACCAAGCGCGCCCGAACGCAGCGCAACTTCGGCTGCTGCTGTTTGCGGGGTGGTGACCACGAGGCTGCGAGCGGTTGGAAGATTTTGTCCGAGGCTAATTGCCACATCTCCGGTTCCCGGAGGCATGTCAATCAGCAGGAAGTCGAGCTGACCCCAGAAGACATCCTTCAGGAACTGGTCAACCGTGCGGTGAAGCATCGGACCGCGCCAAGCCACAGCCTGCGAACCGTCTACGAACATTCCGATTGAAATCACTTTGACGCCGTGCGCAACCGGCGGAAGGATCATTTCGTCCAGCTGGGTTGGTTTATCGGTGATGCCGAGTTGTCCTGGGATCGAGTAGCCGAAAATGTCGGCATCGATTAGCCCAACCGAGAAACCCTGATCCGCCAGAGCCACGGCAAGATTCGCCGTGAGCGTTGACTTACCAACGCCACCCTTGCCAGAGCCAACCAGGAACACTCGAGTGATCGAGTTTTCGTCGAACGGGTTGGTGCGAGGAGCTCGGCCGGCACGCAGCTGTTCCTTGAGAGCGTTGCGCTCTTCCTGGCTCATTGAAGTCAGTTGCACCGAAAGCCCAAGGCTGGAAACGGCCTCATTGGCAGCGGATTCGATCTGCTTCGCGGCAGGGCAGGTTGGGATGGTCAGCTTGATGTCGATGGTTGAACCGGTGAGGTCGCCAACCATGCCGAGTTCGGTAATCGGGCGGCGAAGTTCCGGGTCAATGACTTTCGCCAGAGCGGCGAGAGCCTCATCGCGTGAGGTCATTTGCCCTTAGGAGGATTCTTCTTGGCTGGTTCGCGAAGTTCCTCGAGCAGCTCGCGCATCAGATCGCGCAGCTCGTCTTTCACGAACTCCTTGGTAGCCATCTCTTCCATCGCAAGGCGCAGTGCAACCACTTCGCGAGCAAGGTACTCGGTGTCGGCAAGGTTACGCTCGGCACGCTGGCGATCCTGTTCAAACTTCACGCGGTCGCGGTCGTCCTGGCGGTTCTGTGCCAAAAGGATTAGCGGGGCCGCGTAGGAAGCCTGCATCGAAAGAATCAGGGTGAGCAGGGTGAAGTTCGTGAGTCTCGGGTCGAACTGGATGGTCTGAGGCGCAAAGGTGTTCCAGGCGAGCCAGATCACACAGAACACGGTCATGCCGATTAGGAAGCCACCGGTACCCATAGCGCGGGCGAAGGCTTCTGAAGCACGGCCGAACTGCTCCTGGTCGATGCTCAGGCGAGGGAAACGCGAACGGGTACCGATTGGTGCGTCAAGACGGTCTTTGGACTTGCTCATTTCGATACCTCCTGGTCTTCCTCGGTTCGCCAGTCTTCTGGCAGTAGGTGGTCTAGCACGTCGTCCACGGTAACCACACCAATAAGTTGCTGTTCTTCGTCTACGACGGGAAGGGCAACCAGGTTGTAGTTAGCAAAAGTTCGGTGAATCACCGAGATGTGGGTGTCTGGCTTGATCGGCTCAATGTCGGTGTCCAGTAGCGAGCCTAGACGCTCGTGCGGTGGATAGCGAAGCATTTTCTGGAAGTGAACCACGCCAAGGTAACGGCCGGTAGCAACCTCGTAGGGAGGTAGGGTCACGAAAACCGATGCTGCCAAAACCGGGGAAACTTCTTTGCGGCGAATCAGGGCCATAGCCTCGGCCACGGTGGCATCGGCAGCGCAGATGATTGGCTCGGTAGTCATTAGACCACCGGCGGTGTACTCGTCGTACTGCATCAGCATACGAAGGTCGTCTGCCTCTTCCTCGTCCATGAGGTCAAGAATTGCCTCGGAACGTTCCTTAGGAAGGTTGGCCATAAGGTCGGCGGCATCGTCTGGTTCCATGAGGTCAAGAACCTCGGCGGCACGCTCGTCGTCGAGTTCCTCGATGATGTCGATCTGCTCTTCCTCAGGAAGCTCCTCGAGCACGTCGGCTAGTCGTTCGTCGTCGAGTTCTTCGGCAACCTCAACCATTCGGTCGTCTGGAAGGTCCATCAGCGCGGACGCGAGGTCGGCTGGGCGAAGGTCAGAGTAGCTGGCGATCAGGGCCTGGGCGTTGTGTCCGTCGTCGTTGGCGTCGGATTCGATGATCTGATCCCAGGTGGCAAACATGGTCTCGCCGCGAGCAAATGGCGAAGCGGAAGTCTTTGGCTTGCGGAGGAACAGCTCGCTCACGAACCAGTCTTTCGACTTGGTTACTTCGATGGCGATGTCTTCGATGTTGGCAACGCCCGAGCCGTCGGTGAGGCTCACGCGACGACCCAAAATCTCAGCAATCACGCGCACTTCACGGCCGCGCTGGGTGAAACGGCGCAGGTCGATTAGGCCGGTGGTGATGACCTGGCCAGGCACAATCGAGGTCACTCGGGTGATTGGAACGAAGACGCGACGACGACCCGAAATCTCAATCAGCAGGCCGGTGGTCTTTGGTGAGCCTGATTTGCGGTACGCCACAAGAACGTCGATGACTTTTCCAACACGGTCTCCCGCTGGGTCAAAGACGCCACAGCCCGCAAGTCGGGCTACATAGACTCTGGTTACGCTCACACTTCAACCTTAGACGAGGCGGCTAGGGCATGCCAGAATAGGTATCTAAACAAAGGACAAACGAGTGGCTAAGAAAAACGATGTGACACCGGGCGCGGAAATCCTCGCCAAGTTCGACACCTACGAAGCTGCCGTTGAGCACGTTGAGAAGTTGCTCGCCGGAAACTTCCCGGTTCGTCAGATCGCCATCGTTGGCCGTGGAATTCGCACCGTTGAAAGAACCCGCGGACGCATCAACTACGCGCGAATCGCCCTAACCGGCGCATTCAACGGCGCCATTGTTGGCCTAGCCTTCCACACCTTTTCTTCGGCAGACACCTCGCTTGCCGGTTACTCGTCGGCCGTCGTCACCTTTGCCGGTGGTGGAGCGCTCGTAAACCTCGTTCGCTTTTCGCTCAGCCGCAACAAGCGCACCTTTGTGTCGCAGCAGCAGCTGGTAGCGGACACCTACGAGATCCAGATTCCTCGAGACCTAAAGGCCGCCGCCGAGGACGCCCTCGCTAAGCAGCCGAAGCCTTCTAAATAACCGAAGCGATCCAGGCTTCCACGTCGTCTGGGTGACGAGGTAGGGCAACGGTCAGGTTTTCACAACCGTTCGCGGTGATTAGTACGTCGTCCTCGATGCGAACACCGATTCCGCGGAATTCCTCCGGCACGCGTAGATCGTCCGGCTGGAAATAAAGTCCTGGCTCGATGGTGAGAATCATTCCCTCGCGCAATTCAGCCTCGCGATACATCTCTCGGCGAGCGCGGTCGCAGTCGTGAACATCCATGCCGAGGTGGTGGCTGGTGCCGTGAACCATCCAACGACGGTGAAGCTGGCGGTCTCCGGCCAGAGCTTCCTCGAGGGTGATGTCGATGAATCCCCACTCGATCATCTTCTTGGCAATCACGTTCATCGCAGCAGCGTGTAGGTCGCTGAATTTAACTCCGGGCTTGGCGATTGCGAACGCAGCATCGGCTGCTTCCAGCACTGCAAGATAAATCTTGCGCTGGGTTGGGTTGAAGTGCCCGCTCACTGGAATGGTTCGAGTTACGTCTGCGGTGTAAAGAGACTCCAGCTCAACACCCGCGTCTAGCAAGAGTAGGTCGCCGTTGCGAACCGGGCCATCGTTCTGAATCCAGTGCAGGATGCAGGCGTGGGAACCGGAAGCCGCAATCGTTTCATAACCTAGGTCGTTGCCGTCCTTGCGAGCACGAGAAAAGAATGCGGTTTCGATCACGCGCTCACCGCGCTCGTGGGTAAGAGCCTCAGGGATTGCGCGAAGCACGTCGTGGAAGCCGTCCACGCTGGCAGCAACCGCCTGTCGCATCTGCTCAATCTCGTAGTCGTCCTTGATTAGGCGCAGTTCGTCCACGAATTGGTGAAGCTCCGGATCATTGATTCGAACTACCAAATCGTCTGGAAGGTTCGAAAGCAGCTCATCGAAATCTGCGAGGTCGAAAGTTTCAATACCAAGCAGAGCAGAAACCGATTCCAAACCAGGACGAGGACCAACCCAGAATTCACCAATCATGGTGTCGGTAAAGAACTCCTCGGTTTCGCGACCAGCGGTTGGGCGGAAGTAAAGCTGAGCGTTGTGTGCGTGAGCTCGAGTATCAATCACGAGGACAGAATCCGGAACAGTCTTCACACCCCAACCGGTGAGGTGAGCAAAAGCGGTGTGCGGGCGGTACCGGTATTCTGTGTCATTTGAGCGCACCGAGGTTCCTCCGGCTTCGAAGACCAAAACCTTACCTGGGAAAGCAGCTGCCACCTTAGCGCGGCGCTCAGCCGCATACTTAGCAACCTCGGCCTGCGCCGGGAGTTGGCTCTTATCCTCAGCCCAACCGGATGAAATGAATTTCATGAACTCCGGGCTGTTCGGGTTGGTGGTTCGTCCGCTAGCGTGCTTCTTCTCTTCAGCAGTCATGCGTTCCATACTGCCACTAAACGTCGAACCCTGTGAGTAGTCTTTAGGAGTTGAGAGAGGTTGTTATGAAGATCGATTTGCACTGCCACAGTACCCATTCAGACGGCAGGGAATCGGTTGCCCAAATCTTTCAATACGCAGCCGAAGCCGGCATCGATGTTCTGGCACTAACCGACCACGACACCACCGCTGGTTGGGATGAAGCCCGCCTAGAAGCCAAGAAGCACGGCATTACCTTTGTGCCAGGTATCGAGGTTACGACTAAGCACCACAACGTTTCGGTGCACATGCTGGCCTATCTGCCTGATCCTAATTACGAACCGCTTATCACCCGACTTGAAGAAGTTCGAATTTCGCGTGAGACCCGCATTGAGCGCTACGTTGAGAACCTTAAGCCTTACTACGCCGACCTAACCATGGACGCAGTTCGTGCCACACTCAAAGAAGAAGGCAAGTCGCTCGGCCGCCCGCACATTGCCGATGCGCTTACTGAACTCGGTTACTTCGAAAAACGTGACGAAGCCTTCGCAGGTCCACTTCACAAGGACCACCCTGCTCATGTTGCGAGTGAGGGCATCAGCACCGTTGAAGCGGTAAAGCTGATCAAGGCAGCCGGAGGAGTGGCCGTTATGGCTCACCCTCTTGCTCGAGGTGAAAAAGCAGATAAAGAACTCGTAATCACCGAAAAACACCGCGAGCGCTTTCTTGAAGTTATCGAGGCCGGCCTAGGTGGTTTCGAGGTAGATCACAGGGAAGTTGGAAAAAAGGCCAAGGCGTGGTTGGTTTCGCTTGCCGAAGAGTTCAACCTGATCATGACCGGTTCATCGGATTACCACGGCATGACCGGCAAGACTAATCGTTTGGGCGATCACACCACGAGCCTGGAAATGCTAAAGCGCATTGAAGCTCAGGCTACAGGTTCAGCTATTCAGTGGGCTTAGCCGAACCACCGCGAGTGCGACGGCGCTGACGGTTGCGTTCACCCGCAGGG
>JBDKLA010000093.1:0-6672 GCA_039795835.1 Actinomycetota bacterium
TGGTGTTAGCCGTTTTTCTTATTTTTCCGTCGACTCTTCCAGCTGAAAAACCTTGGTGGCTTTTTACCTGCGTTGTCGGGCTCATCCTCGGGCTCGTCTTCTACATCAAATTCGGTCGTAGCAAGTAGCTCTTCCTCGGCGTGCTCGATAGTTTCCTCTTCAGGAGCATCAACCAACTCGAGTTCGGCTTCCTCCTCAGATTCCTCTTCGTCGTCTTCGTCTGCGTTTTCCGCGAGCGCTCCGGCTTCGGCAGCCTCGGCAGCGGCCTGAGCTTCAAGCTCTGCCTGGAGCGCCTTGTAATCGGCTAGACGCTCCGACCATGGAACCCACTTCGGAGCGACCAGTGCACCTTCACCGGGCATCATGACAACCTCAGAGATGGTTGGTTCCTGACCCTCTGGCTGGAAGATGGTTACCGACCAGTACCAGCCGACATAGCCGCGCAGGGTGCTTTCGAAAATGTAGCTACGAAGACCTGGCTCTTCTTCGTCGGTGCGAATGTAGTTACCCACGGCACGGCGACCACCGGTTAGGCGAGCGGCTTCGCCAGCGTATTCGCTAAGGTCTTTGAGATTACTCATCTAGGTCGTCGGCGACGCGGCGCAGGATTGCTGCAATGCGACGGGCCTTCTCCGGCTCTGGGCGACGGCCGTTACGGAACGAAGGGCCAATTCCTTCGAGCAGGCGAATTAGATCCTGAATAACGGCGGCCAGGTCGTCGGAGTTTCTGCGGTTTGCCTGAACCAAGGAAACCGGAGCCTCAAGAATGCGAACACTCATGGCCTGTGCGCCACGCTTGGAGTCGACCACGCTGTATTCGATGCGGGTTCCGTTCTTGATTGCGGTCAGGCCATCGGGTAGCGCCGAAGCGTGCAGGTAAACCTCAGCACCCTCATCGGACTGGATAAAACCGAATCCTTTGACGTCGTCGAAAAATTTCACTTTGCCGGTTGGCATTCAAAACCTCCATGTGTTTGAACCTCCATTTTACCGACCCCGAGGGACAGGTATCCTAAAAGGATGGCAAACTCTAAAAATGGTCGCGCGCGACTAGAAAACATCCTGGCTGCAATGGTCGTAGGTATGGTTGGCGTTTCGGTTTTGGCAATCATCGCAATCATGCTGTTAAGCTCGGTCCTCGACACCACGTCCTTCATTTTGGTTCCTTACATCGGTCTGCCTCTCTCGGCGCTGATGATCATCACCCTGCTGTTCGTACAGATTCGCAAAAAGGGTAAGTCCGAATAATTGAGCGAACTTAGGCAGCTGGTTGACGCATTACGGAAGTTGTCTGATGACGACCTTCGGTCTTTGGTCGCAACCCGCCTAATCCCGCTGAACAACATCGAGGACTTCTACAGCCTGGCCGAGGCACTGAACTCACCCAAAAGCTATACCTCGGTGATCGGCTCGCTAAGCCGAGCCCAACTCAATTCGTTGCATGCGCTTTCCAAGGGCGAGAAGATAAAAAAGCCTGAGTTCGAAAGCTTGCAAGCCCTGCAGTTGGTTTACGAGGACGCGGGGAAACAGGCTGCCTACGAACCGCTTCTGGATCAGCTAAAACAGCACAAGGCTTTCACCCGTTCGATTTCGATCATTCAGGAAGACGCCAGTCGTTTTGACCAAAACGAAATCGACCGAAACTGCGGCCTGGCAGCTTTCGAGACCATGCAGGCTCTCACCGAGCTCATCTTCGACCTGGAAAAGCACCTGATTCGCGAAGTTGGAAAGGGAGGTGTGGGTCTCGCCGATGTCAAGCGCCTGGCCAGTGCTCTCGGAAAACCCAACGACTACGCGAAGGCCATTTTTGCAATGGCCAACCAACTCGGCCTAATGACCCTTTCGAACGGTCGCCACCTCCTCACCGCCGAAGCCATCGATTGGCTGGGTTTCGACCAGCTAACGCGCATGAATGTTTTGTTCAAGAGCTTCACCGACCTCTTGGGTGCTGGGCTCGCCAAGGAAATCTTGGCGCTTGAGCCGGGCAGTTCGCTAAAGACCTGGCTCGAAACCCAGTTCCCTCTGGCCGAAAATACGGCTACCTCAAAAATCGGGCTCATCCTGCGCAACGCCAACCATTTCGGACTCACCTTCGAAAATCAGGTTTCGTCTTGGTTCGGTTTAGCGGTTTCCAAGGGCAAAAATTTTGAGAGCACTCTGGGCAAGCACCTACCAGCCGTTCAGTCGCGAATCATCCTGCAAGCCGATCTCAGCATCATCGCTCCGGGACCTCTGCCAACCAAAATCGAATCTCAACTGAGACGCTTCGCCAACACCGAAACCATTGGCCTCGCCTCAACCTACCGACTCAGCGCACTGAGTGTTTGCCACGGGCTAGAGACCGGCATGACTTCCGATGAGATTGCCGAGATTCTGAGTAGCGCGTTCGGAGCAAAACTTCCTCAGCCGGTCGAGTACCTACTCTCCGAAGTGAATAGCCGATTCGAGCGACTGGTAATCCGTGAGGCAACCAACAGCGAGCACCGTTCGGTCATTGAGAGTAACGACAACGTGCTCCTCACCGAAATCGGCAACGACCCACGACTACGCCCGTTTTCGCTTACGCGCCCGAGCAATGAACGACTGATTTGCCGATTCGAGCCTTCGGTCGTTTATTTTGGCTTGCGCGAATGCGGCTATCTGGTGATTCGCAAGGACGCCGATGGAAGCGTGATTTCGCCAATTGAGGCGTCCGAGACGGCCGTGGCCGCAGGTGTTCTAAACAAGTGGGACGAACGAATCGCAAAACTCAGAGAAGCAGACCAATCCTCGAATCAGGCCGGCAATGATGAGGTCATGACTCGACAGGTGCAACTGGCGATTCGAAACAAGGCGAAGCTAACCATCACAGTGAACCGCGCCGATGGCACCCAGCAGGTAATCGAACTCGAGCCGAGCGGTATCGCCAACGGCAGACTTCGCGGTTTGGATCGTAAAGCGCAGGTTGAACGAACCTTGCCTTTGACCACCATTGCGGCCATTTCTCTCGCTTAGGCTAGAAGGATGACTTCCGGACCACTGATCGTTCAGAGCGATAAAACCGCTCTACTCGAGGTGGACCACCCGCAGGCCGCCGATGCTCGTCACGACCTTTCGATCTTTGCCGAACTCGAACGTGCGCCGGAGCACATCCACACTTACCGAATCACTCGTCTGGGTCTTTGGAATGCTCGCGCCGCCGGCCACGATTCCGACTTCGTCCTCGACGTCCTAGACAAATACGCGAAATTTGCAGTGCCGGCCGGTGTTCGAAATGAAATCGTCGACACCATGTCACGCTACGGAAGACTTTCGATTATTCGCGGCGAGGACGGCCAGCTGCTACTTCACTCAGCAGACCGCGCGGTGCTTCTTGAAGCTTCCAAGCAAACGAAAATTGCCGCACTCTTGGAGGGCTCGCTAGGTAGCGAAGACTTTGTGATTGCACCCTGGGCTCGAGGTCAGGTCAAGCAAGAGCTTTTGAAGCTTGGCTGGCCAGCCGAAGACTTTGCCGGTTACGCGCCTGGCACCCCGCACGAAATTGCTCTTGCCGAAATCGGTTGGAACATTCGCGACTACCAGTCGAAAGCGGTTGAAAAGTTCTGGGAGGGCGGCTCCGGGGTTGTGGTTCTCCCCTGCGGTGCCGGCAAGACCATCGTTGGCGCTGGCGCAATGAGCGTTGCCAAAACCAACACCCTGATTCTGGTTACCAACACGGTCTCGGCTCGCCAGTGGAAGAGCGAACTACTCAAGCGCACTTCTCTAACCGAAGACGAAATTGGGGAGTACTCGGGTTCGGTAAAGGAAATCAAACCGATCACGATTGCCACCTATCAAATCTTGACCACGAAGAGTAAGGGCGAGTTTGCACACCTGGCCCTTCTGAACGCAAACGACTGGGGACTCATCATCTACGACGAGGTTCACCTGCTTCCAGCTCCGATTTTCAAGATGACCGCGGACCTTCAGGCGAGGCGCCGACTAGGCCTCACCGCTACCCTGGTTCGCGAGGACGGCAAGGAGGGCGAGGTCTTCTCACTCATCGGGCCCAAGCGTTTCGACGCACCTTGGAAAGACATCGAGGCGCAAGGATACATCGCTCCGGCGGCCTGCTTCGAGGTGCGCGTCGACCTTCCAGACGAAGTGCGCATGGACTACGCGATTGCGAACCAGGAAGACCGCTACCGCCTAGCGGCCTGTGCCCACGCGAAGATTGATGTGATTCGAAGCCTTCTCAAAAATCACGAGGGTGAACCAACTCTCATCATCGGGCAGTACCTGGAACAACTTCACGAGGTAGCCGACTCCCTCGACGTTGCTGTCATCACGGGTCAGACCCCGGTGGACGAACGTGAGCAGCTGTTCCAAGCGTTCCGCGAGGGAACTCTCAAGACCCTGGTGGTTTCAAAGGTCGCAAACTTCTCGATCGACCTGCCCGAGGCATCCGTGGCCATTCAGATTTCCGGTTCGTTTGGTTCGCGCCAGGAAGAGGCTCAGCGTCTCGGGCGTTTGCTTCGCCCGAAGGCCGATGGTCGGGCTGCCAGCTTCTACACCATCATCTCGCGCGACACCGTGGACCAAGACTTTGCTCAGAATCGCCAGCGCTTCCTTGCGGAGCAAGGCTACTCCTACGAAATCCTCGACGCTCACGCGCTTTAGACACACATAAAACACCCAACTAACATTCAGCGTTCTCACAGGTTCACGGAGCAAACTCGCAGGTATGGAACCAATCAAGATTCTCGTAGTAGATGATGAACCAAACATTCGCGACCTGCTTGCCAGCGGTCTGCGCTTCGCCGGATTCTCGGTGCTGGCAGTGTCCAACGGAAACGATGCCGTAACCGCTGCCGAAAAAGGCAACCCTGACCTCATTCTGCTCGATGTGATGCTTCCAGACATGAGCGGTTTCTCGGTCACCAAGAAGCTTCGCTCGATGAACATCCTGGCTCCGGTTCTGTTCCTGACCGCCCGCGACGAAGTAGAAGACAAGATCACCGGTCTCACCGTTGGTGGCGACGACTATATGACTAAGCCGTTCAGTATCGACGAAATCATCGCTCGCATCAACGCGATCCTTCGCCGCACCAAGCAGGCATCGTTGGAAAAGAGCGTCATCGAAGTTGGCGAAGTTCGCATCGACGAGGACGCCCACGAGGTGTTCGTGAACGACCAGAGCATTGAGCTCTCCCCTACCGAATACAAGTTGCTTCGCTTCCTGATGGAAAACGCTAACCGAGTGCTTTCAAAGTCACAGATTCTCGACCACGTTTGGGAGTATGACTTCAACGGTGAAATGGGTATCGTCGAATCGTATGTTTCGTACCTGCGCAAAAAGCTCGACCCGCTAACCAGCGAGCCGGTGGTTCAAACCAAGCGTGGCCACGGCTACATGTTCAAGTCGACTAAGAAATCCAAGTAGATGAATCGAAAATTAGCAGAGGGTTGGGGCAAAGTCTCCCTTCGCACCAAACTCACCGCTCTTTCGGTTTCCATCATTGGAATTCTGTTAATCATTTCGAGTGCTGGAACTGTCTCGTTGTTGGCTACCTACCTGCAGCGCAACACCGACACCGTTCTACTGGCCAGCGCCTCGGCATTGAGTGACGAACTACCGGATCAAATCTCGAATCGAGTGAACACCGGTCAGTTGATACTCCCTGATCTTCCGAGCGACTACTACATCGCCTATCTAAACCCAGACGGTAGCCTCCAGGTGAGCTTCTTCTCTGGCGCCAACCGCAACCGCTCGTTCCCAAACCTCAGCAATTTCACCCTTCCCGAGGTAAGTCGCATCGCCGGTGTTCCATTTGAAATTAACAAGGACGGCGTGCCAATTCGAGGCGTGGACGACTCCCGCGGTTGGCGCATCGTCGCTGTTCCAACCACCAGTTCACCTGGATCGCTCGTCGTAGCCCTGCCGGTTGGAAGCAACAATGCCCTAATTGCTCAGTACCGCAACATTGGTGCGAGCTTCGGCTTCCTGCTCCTGATTTTGAGCGCACTAGCGATTTGGTTCACCATCACCTCGGCACTACGACCACTTAAAGAGGTTGAGCGAACTGCCGAGCTCGTGGCCGCTGGTGAAATCGATCGCCGCCTAGTTGAGCGAGCACCAAACACCGAAGTTGGCCGCATCAACAAGGCTCTGAACTCGATGCTGGAAAGCATTCAGGGTGCGCTCGACTCGCGCGGCAAGGCGCTCGACCAGATGCGTCGATTCGTTTCCGATGCCTCACATGAACTTCGCACCCCGCTGGCTTCGGTTCGTGGCTACGCCGAACTCTACCGAATGGGCGCTCTCAAAGACAAGGCCAACCTCGACGACGCCATGGGACGTATCGAAGCCGAAGCGATCCGAATGGGTGGCCTAGTAGACAGCCTGCTCACGCTTGCCCGTCTAGATGAATCCACCGAGATGAAAATGGTTGAAACCAACCTGGTTCCAATTGCGCTAGAAGCCGCCAAGGACGCCTCGGTAGCCGAGTTCAAGCGAACCATTACCGTAAGTACCTTCAATGGCGAAGCACTCAATGAAACCAGCGAGGTAAATGCCTGGGTTGATGCCATGGCATTCCGCCAGGTGCTCACCAACCTATTGGCCAATGCCTGCCGATTTAGCCCTGAGGGCAGCACCGTTGAACTCGTTATGGGTGTGCAGTCACACAAGACCGTCATCGAGGTGCGCGACCA
>JBDKLA010000094.1:0-4119 GCA_039795835.1 Actinomycetota bacterium
CTTTACGCCAACGCTGCCGGGTACGAGGCTAAGTTTTCGACCGAGTCGAAAGACGTGCTCGACCGATACCTATTGGCCAAAACTCACGACCTGATTGTGAATGTTGAGAACGCTCTCGACAAGTACGACTCTTATGTGGCAACCAACCTTCTTCGCGACTTCGCAGACGTTCTCACCAACTGGTACGTTCGCCGTTCTCGCGATCGCTTCTGGGAAGGTTCGCCGGAAGGTTTCGACACCCTCTACACCGTTCTCGAAACCCTTTGCCGTGTGGCCGCTCCGCTGCTACCGATGGTTACCGAAGAAGTTTGGAAGGGCCTAACCAACGGTCGCTCGGTTCACCTAACCGACTGGCCAAACGCCAAGGACTTCCCAGCCGACGACCGCCTGGTTGCCGCCATGGACCAGGTGCGCAGCGCGGCTTCAGTTTCAAATGCACTACGCAAGGCGGCTTCGCTTCGCAACCGTTTGCCTCTGGCGAAGTTGACCGTGGTCACCAACGACTCGGCCGATCTTCAGCAATTCGCAGGCCTACTCGCCGATGAATTGAATGTGAAGAACATCGAGCTGGTTGAGCTCGACGAATCTTCTGGTGAGCGCTTCGGTGTTGTGAAGCAACTAACCGTGAACTCACGCGTGGCTGGTCCACGTCTCGGTGCCAACGTTCAGCACGTTATTCGCGGCGCAAAGTCAGGCGCTTGGACGCTCGTCGATGGCGAGGTTGTCGTTGACGGCATTGAACTTCTCGAAGAGGAATACGAACTCACTCTCGTGGCCGACCTTTCGTCTGGTGATTCAAGCAACCTCATCGGAATTCTTCCTTCCGGCGGTTTCGTAATCCTCGACGGTCACGTTACCGAAGAGCTCGAGGTTGAAGGTATGGCTCGCGACCTGATTCGTGCAATCCAGCAGACTCGCAAGGACACCGGTCTCGACGTGAGCGACCGAATCAAGCTGACCATCACTGGCGATGACAAGACTCTGGCCGCGATTGCCGCTCACGAAGAGTTGGTGAAGTCGGAGACTTTGACCCTTGAACTTGAAACTTCGCTAATAGGCGGCGAGGTTCAGATTTCGGTGGCCAAGCTTTGATCAAAACCGTAAAAGATGTTGAGCAGGCACTGCTGGCTCGAATGCCAGAGCACCAGCTTCGCCCACGTCTTGAACCAACCGCTCGCGCGGCTTCGCTCTTGGGTGATCCGCAAAAGCTCTATCGCATCATTCACGTAACCGGCACCAACGGCAAAACCTCGACGACGCGCATGATTGAGCGTCTATTGCGAGAGCACAGCCTGCGCACTGGCCGATTCACCAGCCCGCACCTGGTGAAGTTGAACGAGCGAATTGCTGTTGACGGCGAACCTGTTTCCGATGAAATCCTGGTTGAGATTTGGAACGACATCGAGCCGATCTTGAAACTCGTTGACGCCGAGCTAGACGCCGAGGGTGATGCTCCGCTTACATATTTTGAGGCCCTAACTCTTCTCGCGTTCTCGGTTTTTGCCGACGCTCCCGTCGACGTCCTGGTTCTCGAAGTTGGCATGGGTGGAGAGTGGGATTCCACCAACGTAGCCGATGGTGACGTTGCGGTGTTCACACCCATCGACATGGATCACGCCGACCGCCTCGGACACACAATTTCCGAAATCGCCAAGACTAAGGCCGGAATTATCAAGCCTGGCGCGATTGTGGTTTCAGCAAAACAGAAGCCAGAGGCAATGATGCAGATTCAGACCAAGACTCAGGCAGTTGCCGAGCGCTTGGTCGCTTACGGCAAAGATTTCGAGGCAACCGATGTTGTGTCAGAAGTCAAGGGTCAGCGATTTGGGATTCGATCCCTGGCAGGGGAGTACAGCGACCTGTTCATGCCGATCTACGGCGAACATCAGGCAGAGAACGCAGCGCTAGCTGTGGCTGCAGTTGAAGCTTTCCTAGGAAACGGCGAGCGTCGCATTCTCGACGACATCATCCGTGTTGCGTTTGTCGATGTGGCTTCGCCTGGTCGTCTTCAGGTGGTTAGTCGAGAGCCGCTCACCATCGTCGATGGCGCCCACAATCCGCACGGTGTTCGTTCACTCGCTAAGGCTCTAAAGACCGGTTTCAGCGCACCTCGAGCTATCGGTGTGATCGGTATCCTTGCCGGCAAGAACGCGGACGAAATGCTCGAGACACTATCGGGAAGCTTCGAGCGTGTGGTGATTACCGCGTCGGGTTCAGACCGTTCCGTCGCCACCGATGAGCTTTCAGCCCTTGCAGCAAAGTATTGGGATGGTGCGAAAGTAACCGTTGCACCTATGGTCACCCAAGCAATTCGAGAGGCCAGAGAATTGGCCAAGGAGCACGAACTCGAGGCCATCGTGATCACCGGCTCACTGAGTGTGGTCGGCGAAGCCTTGGCAATGATCCAGGAGGAAAACAGTGAAGACTAAGTCCCTCAAGAGAAGCCTCGGCTCAATGGCGCTGGCCTTTGAATCGTTCGTGGTGTTCTTTGCCATGCTGGCCGCGTTCGGTTTGAAGCTGGCTGACCCCGTGACCGTTTGGACCGTGGGGCTAAGCCTTTCCATCGTGACTATTTTGCTGCCTGGCGTCCTAGGTAAAAAAGGAAGCTACGCGTTTGGCTGGGTTCTTCAAATCTTGTTTCTCGGAATTTCGATCTTCACGATTGCCTACAGTCCACTCGGTTACGGCTACCTAGTTTTCTCGATCATATTCCTGGGTCTTTGGGCCTGGGCGATGATCGCGGGTAGCACCCTCGACGCAGCCAAACGAGCACTTGAAAACCAAAACAGCGAACAGAATGGTATCGAGGAGAACTAATGAGTCAAGCAACCCTTGTTCTAGTAAAGCCAGATGGCGTAAAGCGCAATCTGATTGGCGAAATCCTTTCTCGCTGTGAAGCGAAGGGCTATACCGTGGCCGATCTGCGCATGGTTCACGCAACTCGTGAACTGCTTGCCGCGCACTACGCCGAGCACGAGGGCAAGCCTTTTTACGAACCTCTGGTTGAGTTCATGATGTCTGGTCCCCTTGTGGCGATACGTCTCGAAGGTAACCGCGTCATTGAAGGTTTCCGTTCGCTAGCCGGAGCAACCGACCCGACCACGGCAGCACCCGGCACCATTCGCGGCGACCTAGGACGCGACTGGGGTTTGAAGGTTCAGCAGAACCTAGTACACGGAAGCGACTCTGAAGAATCGGCTGCTCGAGAGCTAGCTCTCTGGTTCTAAAGCTTTAGAACAGGCGCTGCCAGTCGCTCCAGAACGAAACGATGATCGCTACCAAAGCGAGAAACTCGGTTCCAAGAATGAATGCCCAGGCGTAATCCTGCGCGCGCACAAAAGCACCAACTAGTTTGACCGGCACATCGATTACACCTTCGGCGCCAGCCCAGATAAGGGTCTTCCAGAACAGTGGGATCATCGCGATCCAAGCGAGCATGCAGTAAGGGCAGAGAACGTGAATCACGTAGGTGCTCTGCGAGAACAGCCAAAGCACGAAGACGAAGCCCATGCCGATACCTACCAGGTACATGCGCCAGAACCATTCTTTGAACTGAGCTCCGGCCAGGATGGCGAAACCTACGACGATTGGCGCCACGAAAGCCATCAAACCGATGAAGGAGTTTGGGAAGCCAAAGAGGCTGGCTTGCTCACGCTTCATAACGTTGCCGCAGGAGATGAACGGGTTGATGTCGCAACTAAGAACGGCGTTTTGGTTGATCAAAAGGTGAATCTTTTCCACCGACAACGAGAACGCAGCAATCAAGCCGAGGAAACCGTAAATGATGGTTCCAATCGCAAACGACCGACTTGGGCTCTGAGTGACATCCTCAGATGTTTTGATGTTGCTCACCAAATAAGTATCGCATCGTGCCATACTTGAGGTAGCAAGAAATCGCTCCACACGCGATTTTCGCTAAAGGATTTTCGTAGAAAACCGAAGAAGCGTAAGACCCAAGGTAGGCAGCCGAGGTTTTCTCGAGTTTGTAAATAGATTTTTGAGCATTGGTTTTGGTGAGTGTGGCCCAAAATAATGCGGCACGGAGAACACCATGGCTAGAAAAAAAGCCGAAACCGAAGCACCTGTAGAAGTTGTAGCTGAGGTAGCAGAAAAGAAACC
>JBDKLA010000095.1:0-5613 GCA_039795835.1 Actinomycetota bacterium
GGGCGTCTATCGTCACCGTGCTACTGATGGCGGTTTGCCTCGTGGCAGCGCACGTGGGATTCGGCTCGTGAAGCAGCGTTCGTTCGGTGGCCTAACCGCAACCGCGTCTTCGGTGGTTAGCCCGCACTGGCCAACCGATTTGAAGAGCCTCGGCGACACCACCTTCCTGCCGGTTGGTATGAGTAAGAGCTACGGAGACGTTGCGCTGAGCTCGGGTAACCGCATCATCAGTTCACTCGGCCTGAATCGTTTTCTTCACTGGGACGCCGCGACCGGCGTGCTGGAATGTGAGGCGGGCGTCTTACTAAGCGACATTCAGTCCACGTTTGTTGGCCAGGGTTGGTTGCTGCCGGTCACTCCAGGAACTTCTTTTATTACCGTCGGCGGCGCGGTCGCCAATGATGTTCACGGCAAGGATCACCATCTGAGTGGAACCTTCGGCGAGCACGTGCTTTCGCTACAGCTGGTTCGCTCCACGGGTGAAGTGCTCGAGTGCTCGAAGACTTCCAACCCAGATCTATTCAAGGCAACCATTGGCGGTCTCGGCCTAACCGGGTTCATAACGAAGGTTCGCCTCCAGCTTCGCGCTGTGTCCGGGCCATACTTCGACACCGAGGTGATTCCTTACGAAAACCTAGGCGAGTTCTTCAGCCTCTCTGAAGCTACCGAAGCGGAAAACTGGGAGGCCTCGGTTTCCTGGTTCGACTGCTCAACTTCGAAAGCCGGTCGCGGTTCGTTCACCCGCGGCAATTCTTCCGAGCAATCAGACGACGGCGTGAAGCGTGGCGGGCTTGGTGTATCAGTTCCGTTCACCCCGCCGATTTCTCTCGTGAACAAACTCACGCTCGACATCTTCAACTCCGGCTACTACCTTCTTCAAAAACGAGCCGCCGGAAAACACCTGACCCACTACCGAGACTTCTATTACCCGCTGGACGGCGTTGGAAACTGGAATCGCATTTACGGTCCGAAGGGTTTCTACCAGTACCAGTCGGTGATTCCGATGAAGGATGCCCAGGCTGCCACCGAGGAAATGCTCTCGGTTATCAAGAAGTCGGGTCAGGGCTCTTTTCTCGCGGTTCTAAAAACTTTTGCCGATCGTGAACCGGCCGGTTTGCTCTCATTCGCACGTCACGGCGTGACGCTGGCACTCGACTTTCCGAACCGCGGGCAAAAAACCGAGAAGCTTTTCGCGGCCCTGGACGCAATCGTGTTCGAAGCCGGTGGAACGCTAAACCCGAGCAAGGACGCCAGGATGAGCCGCGAGATGTTCCAGGCCGGATTTCCGGGAATCAAGGAATTTGCCAAATACCGAGACGCCGGAATCGTGTCCGATTTCTCCAGAAGGGTCATTGATTAGCATGCGCATAGTTGTGGTTTCGGCTACCTCGGTGATCGCGGTTTCCTGCATTCGGCAGTGGGCGAGCGAATCGGCTCACGAATTCGAACTGGTTGGGCGCTCGGAAGAACGCCTCGAGTCAACCGCTTCCGACCTGCGAATTCGTTTCCCGAAATCGACCTTCACGGTTTCTCTGGTGGACTTCGATTCCACCTCTTCTATTGCCGGCGTTGTGAAGAGCTTGAGCGCGAAACCGATTGATGTTGTGCTGGTTGCCCAGGGGTCACTCACCGACCAGAAGAAGGCTTCAAATTCCCTTGAGTACCTAAAGAGCGAGCTCGAACTTAACGCGGTCTCGGTTGCGGTTACCGCAGAGGCTTTTGCCGGCGCTCTCGGCGTCCAGGGTTTTGGAACTTTGGCGGTAATCGGTTCGGTTGCTGGCGACCGCGGCCGCGCCTACAACTACAGCTACGGCTCGAGTAAGGCCATGATCGAAACCTATGCTCAGGGGCTTCAGCAGCGTTTTGGTTCGAGCAAGGTTTCGGTTTGTCTGATCAAACCAGGACCAACCGCAACACCGATGACGGCAACCCACGAGGGCAAGATGGCCGACCCGGCTGCCGTTGCAAAAACCATCGTTGCCGGAATCAAGGCTCGACGCCGAGTGATCTATGCGCCTGGAAGCTGGAGACTCATCATGTTGGTGGTTCGGATGATTCCGTTTACGGTGTTCAAGCGCCTCAAGTTCTAGCGTCCAACTACACTCGATTGTGATGTTCGGTTCCAAATCCCTCAGACGAACTTTGGCAACGTTAGCCATCGTGGTTGCGTCGGTAGCACTACCGGGCTGCGCAACTGCAGCTAAGCCAGCACCGCAGTCCGACTTCACCAACATCCCAGAAGTGATTGCCGTGGTTGGCGACTTCGGCAGCGGAAAACCGGCCGAGGGTCGTGTGGCCAAGATGGTTCACTCGCTCAACCCGAGCTTCGTACTCACTCTCGGCGACAACGCCTACAACAAAAAGGGTTACAACCGACTGGTGAAGCGCTACTACCCGGGTCCAATCGTTCCGGCTGCGGGAAACCACGACTACCTAGTCGGCATCAAGAATTTTGACCGCTTCTTCGGAATCGACCCGAGCAGTCGAACCTACGCTTACCAAGCGAAGTCTGGTGTGGCGTTTTTCATCCTCGACAGCACCGCCGGTATCCGAAGTAAGACGGTGCTGAGGGCCCAGTATGCTTGGCTATCTATTGCCATGGCGAAATCGAAGGCGACCTTCAAGGTGGTGGTGCTTCACCACCCTCCATATTCTTCGTCGAAGCACGGTTCTACGAAGCGATACCAGTGGCCCTACGCGGACCTCGGTGCCGACCTAGTCCTCAGCGGTCACGACCACACCTACGAGCGAGTGATTCGTCGCGGCGGCATGTATGTGGTGGCTGGTACCGGGGGCGCAAAGCTTTACAAGTGCAAGAAGTTGGTTTACGGCAGTCAGGGTTGCGATGACAAGCACTACGGAGCGCTCTTTCTGTACGTGAACAGCTACCAACTGCGAGGGGTCTTCCGCGGAACCCACGGGCAGATACTCGACACCTTCTCGATAGATAAATAGGCTCTAGGGATGCGCTTCATTCTCTCCAAGCTCGGACTTGGATCACTAAGAAATGACCCCGCGGTTAGAGCTATCTCTTGGCAAACCCTAGTCAGTCGAATCGGTAACGGACTGTTCATGACCATCGAGGTCATTTACATCACGCTGATTGTTGGTTTGACCCCGGCCGAAGTTTCAATTGCCATGGGTGTTGGCGGCCTGACCATGCTGCTCTTCACAGTGCCGGCCGGAATGCTCGCCGACCGTTTCGGCGCGAAGCGCGTTTTGTTCGTGGCACACATTGTTGAGGCGCTCGGCCTGCTTCCACTGATGTTCATTCGAGACTTCTGGTCGCTTGTACTAATCAACATTGTGGTTTCGATCGCCGGTACCACCGGGCACAACGCAACCTCGACCATCATTTCGAAACTGGGAACCGGCGAGGATCGCGTGAGTATTCGCGCAGCTCAGCGAGCCATGGCCAACCTCGGAATTGCACTGGGAACCGCGATTGCTGGAATTGCGCTTTGGGCCAACACCGCACTTGCTTATCAGCTGACCATCGGGCTCGACTTCCTGATGTTCATCTGGGCGGCCACCTTCATCTTCAGGCTTCCGCACGTTGCCCCAACCCTCAAGCAAGGCGAACCGCTCAACCTGATTGCCTTCCGCGACTGGCGATTCTTGGCGGCAACTCTCTTGAACGGTGTGGTCGGTCTTCACTTCATCATCCAGGGTGTGGCATTGCCGCTTTGGATTTTGCACTACACCGTGGTTCCGAAGTGGTGGGTTTCAGTGCTCTTCATTGTGAACACCGTCCTGGTTACGATTCTTCAGATTCGACTCAGCCGCGGCACCGGAGACGTAATTGTGAGCGCGAACAAGTTCCGGTTGGGAACTGCTTATCTTTTGCTCAGCTGTTTGGTTTACAGTACTTCGGCCGGATTACCACTTTGGGTTTCGGCAGGCATACTCGTGGCTGGAATGGTGGTTCACTCGGTCGGAGAACTATACGTTGCAGCGGGTTCCTGGAGCATCGGTTTCGACCTTGCCGAGGAAAAACACATGGGTCAGTATCAGGGCGTGTACTCGCTCGGCTGGGGTCTAGGTGGCACCTTCGGTCCGCTGATCATCACGTCGGCAGTACTCGGCCTCGGTGGGGCTGGCTGGTGGGTGCTCGGCGGGCTATTCCTGGCGGCCGGAATCACCATGAGCATTCTCGTGAAGCGTCACCCGAAGTTCGTCTAGAGGCCGTTCTTCTTTAGAAGGGCGTCGACCTCTTTGCTCTTCATGTCGATCCAGTTTTTGACCGCTAGCTGAGCCCAGGTTGGTTCCTGATTTAGCGTGGTGCTGATTTTCTCAACCTGACCCTTGAGGTTAATCTTTTCCGCGGTTTTCTTCACGGCACCGAGCTCGCGAAGGTACTGGGTCTTGCAAGGCTTGTAGTTCAGGCACTTGGTGAACATCACACCGCGACCTTTAGTCTTCAGACCGAAGTTGTCGTAGATGAGTGGATAGCCAATCGCGGTTGCGTCCATCTTGTAGTTGTATTCAAACGACTCGTCGGCACCGGTCGGCAGCATTACGAATTTACCTAGGCTGTCCGAGCGCAGGTAATAGTTGTTGATGATTGCGCCCGAATAGCTGTCCCAGGCCGAGATGAAGTTCTCAACAGCCCACATGCGAATCATCTGGTCGCGATCGGTGAAGCGTTCCATCGCCAGCCACCAGTCGTCTTTGTTGGTGAGCTTTTGAACCTTCGAAAGGGCGCGAAGGTCGAGCTTGTTCGGAGTGCTCTTCCAACCTTCCTTCACCTCAAACACCGAGTTGTTGCAGGTGTCGCCGCCACGCGAAGTACCGGGGGTGGTGACATCGGTCCAGTGATTGCAGGGTTCGTAAAGGTGCTGGGTGCGGCTCTGGAAGTGTCGCTTCAGGAACGCGTCGTCGTAGGGCTCAATGATCGCGAACAGGCCTTTGTCGTAGGAGCGACCGCCAATCAGCAGAGTCACCTTGGCGTAGCCAACTCGAGGTGCCGGAACTCCCATCGCGTTGTAAAGCTTGTAAGCCGTGTACTCGTGCACCTTGGACTGATCCTGGGTCATCGAGTTGAGGGTCAGTGATTTCAAACCACCGGCGAAAGGAATCTTGATTGGACCGTCGTTGCCGAACTTCACGCGAAGGCTCGGGCGGTTTTTCAGCAGGTCTGGGTTTTGCTTCAGGGTACTGGTTCCCTTGAGGTGGAATTTCACCGGAAGGTTTGTGTACGAGAGGGTACCGCTGTCGTTGGAAATCGAGAACTTCGCCTTGACTCCGACCTTGGGGTCCTTGGCAAGCTTGGCAAGGTTTTTATCGGAAATCTTGATCGTGATTTGACTTACCGATGTGCTGCTGAAGATATCGGTGATGCGATTTCGGGCCTCAGCTGGAGCGCTTACCAAAACGCTGGCAACAAGGGCGGTGATTGCGAGGATGCCCTTGAGTTTCATTAGTCAATCTTAACAACCAAACCTGAGTGCCGATTGGGTAGTCTTTGACCATGATCAACGAAGTGGTTGCCAAAGCCCGAAAGGCGCAGGTGGAGTGGGCGAAAGTCCCCGCCGCCAAGCGTGCCGCGATTTTCCTGAAGTTCTCAAAACTGGTTCTCGAACGGCAGTCTGAAATCATGGACGTCCTGCAGGC
>JBDKLA010000096.1:0-6082 GCA_039795835.1 Actinomycetota bacterium
TTGACCCCGTGATTCAGCGAGCCCGCTTCGTTGAGCAGGTAACCCTCGCAGCAGCCGGCGACCCTGAAGCCATGAAGCTCGACGAAGACTTCCTAAAGGCACTCGAATTCGGTATGCCACCTTCGGGCGGTATGGGAATGGGAATCGACCGCCTACTGATGAGCCTCACCGGTCTCGGAATCCGCGAGACCATCATGTTCCCATTGGTGAAGTAATGGACGCAGTCTGGGACGTAGTTGGATCACTGATCCCACCGGTATTCATCGGCCTGCTGTTCTGGTTCATCATGCGCGCCATTCTCCGCGCCGACTCGAAAGAGCGCGAGGTCTACGCCGAGATTGAGGCCGAAGAGCGCGCCAAACTCGAAGCGAAAAATAAGTCGAAAAAGGGCTAACGCTCACGGCGAACAAGCCTATTTTTGGTCAGGGGCCTTGGTTACCCTGTTTACATGTTCGAGAAATTTACTGACAAAGCCCGTCGAGTCGTCGTCCTTGCTCAAGAAGAAGCAAAGATGCTCAACCACAACTACATTGGCACCGAGCACCTTCTTCTTGGTCTGATCCACGAGGGTGAAGGCGTTGCTGCCAAGGCGCTAGAGGCGCTGGGTATCAGCCTGGAGTCGGTTCGCGAGCAGGTTCAGGAGATCATTGGTCAGGGCCAGACCCCTCCAACCGGTCACATTCCTTTTACTCCTCGCGCGAAGAAGGTTCTTGAGCTTTCGCTTCGCGAAGCACTTCAGCTCGGCCACAGCTACATCGGTACCGAGCACCTACTTTTGGGTCTAATCCGTGAGGGCGAGGGCGTTGCTGCTCAGGTGCTAACCAAGCTTGGCGCCGACACCAACAAGGTTCGCCAGCAGGTTGTTCAGCTGCTTTCCGGTTTCGAGAACAAGGAAACCGTGAACGTTGGTGGCGAGAATGCTGCTCCGCAAAAGGGTTCCCAGATTCTCGACCAGTTTGGAACCAACCTCACTCAGAGCGCTGCCGACGGCAAGCTTGACCCAGTAATTGGGCGCGAGCGCGAGATCGAGCGCGTCATGCAGATTCTTTCCCGCCGTTCGAAGAACAACCCAGTGCTCATTGGTGAGCCTGGTGTTGGTAAGACCGCAGTGGTTGAAGGCTTGGCTCTGGCAATCGTCTCGGGCAATGTTCCAGAAACTCTAAAGGGCAAGCAGCTTTACACCCTAGACATGGGTGCGCTGATTGCCGGTTCGCGTTACCGCGGTGATTTCGAAGAGCGTTTGAAAAAGGTCACCAAGGAGATTCGCACTCGCGGAGACATCATTACCTTCATCGACGAGATTCACTCGCTAGTTGGTGCTGGTGCTGCTGAAGGTGCTATCGATGCTGCTTCGATTTTGAAGCCACTGCTTGCTCGCGGTGAACTCCAGACCATTGGTGCTACCACCCTCGATGAATACCGCAAATACTTCGAGAAGGATGCCGCTCTGGCTCGCCGATTCCAGCAGGTGAACGTTGCTGAGCCTTCGTTGCCAATGGCGATCAACATCCTCAAGGGTGTTCGCAAGGCTTACGAGAAGCACCACAAGGTCACCATTACCGACGGCGCAATTGTTGCCGCCTGTACTCTGAGCGACCGCTACGTAACCGACCGCTTTCTTCCAGACAAGGCCATCGACCTAATCGATGAGGCCGGAGCTCGTCTGCGTCTGTCGCTACTTTCATCGCCTCCAGAGCTTCGCGAAATCGAAGAGAAGATTGCCGGTGTTCGTGCTGCCAAGGAGAAGGCAATCGAAGACCAGGACTTCGATGTAGCCAAGACCAAGCGCCAGGAAGAGAAGGATCTTCTCACCGAGCGCGTGAAGCTGCAGGCTGGTTTCCAGAAGGGCCACATCGTGCCTGAAGGAACCGTTGACGAAGGTCTAATCGCTGAGGTCCTAGCGCAGTCCACCGGAATTCCAGTGTTCAAGCTAACCGAGGAGGAGAGCGCCAAGCTCATCTTCATGGAAGACGAACTACACAAGCGCGTTATCGGCCAGGAGGATGCCATCAAGGCAATCTCGAAGTCGGTTCGTCGCCAGCGTGCTGGTTTGAAGGATCCAAACCGTCCATCCGGTTCGTTCATCTTCGCCGGTCCAACCGGTGTTGGAAAGACCGAGCTTGCCAAGGCTTTGGCTCAGTTCCTATTCGACGACGAGAACGCGATGATTTCGCTGGACATGAGCGAGTACTCGGAGAAGCACACCGTTTCCCGTCTATTCGGTGCTCCTCCAGGATTCGTTGGATTCGAAGAGGGTGGCCAGCTAACCGAAAAGGTTCGCCGCAAGCCATTCTCGGTTGTGCTGTTCGACGAAATCGAAAAGGCTCACCCAGACATCTTCAACTCGCTTCTTCAGATTCTTGAAGAAGGTCGCTTGACCGATGGCCAGGGTCGCATGGTCGACTTCAAGAACACCGTGATCATCATGACCACCAACCTCGGTACTCGCGACATTGCTCGCGGAACCATGGGCTTCGCTCTCGAGGGCGACGACGCCGGTGACTACGACCGCATGAAGGGCAAGGTCAACGAGGAGTTGAAGAAGCACTTCAAGCCAGAGTTCTTGAACCGTGTTGACGAGACCATCGTCTTCCCACAGCTAACCATGGTTGAGCTTGCTCAGATCGTTGACCTGTTCCTAGCGAAGCTGGGCACTCGCCTCGAAGAGCGCGACATGACCATCGAGGTTACCGAGGCAGCCAAGCAGCACCTCATCAAGATTGGTTACGACCCAGCGCTGGGTGCACGTCCGCTACGTCGTGCAGTGCAGCGCGAGATCGAAGACCGCTTGAGCGAGAAGATCATGCGCGGCGAGCTTTCGAACTCGAGCCACATCGTTGTTGATTTGGTTGATGGCGAGTTCGTCTTCGACACCAAGCAGAATGTTCCCGCTAGCATTTAGGGGTGAGCACTTCTAACATCCACGTACGTCCGGCCACCGCGCTGGACGTTCGTGCTATCGCAGCCATGCGCCAACCGAACGAAGGTTCTGGTCGCAAGCTGCTCAAGTTGGAACTGGTTGCTCTTTTCGAGCGCGTTCAAGAATTCTTGGTTGCCGTGAACGAAGCCGGCGAGGTTGTTGGGGCCGGAGCTCTTCACATCATGTGGGAAGACCTAGCCGAGGTTCGTTCGCTGATCGTTCGCGATGACCAGCGTGGTAAAGGTATCGGTCACCTGATTGTTGATGCTTTGCTAAAACACGCTAAGGAACTCGGGATTGCTCGAGTCTTCTGCCTGACTTTCGAAACCGAGTTTTTTGCCAAGCACGGCTTTTCGGAAATCTCGGATGTTCCTGTTGATGAGGAAACCTTCGCCGAGTTGGTTCGTTCCAATGACGATGGCGTTGCCGAGTTCCTAGATCTGGCTCGCGTGAAGGAAAACACTCTAGGCAACACCAGGATGCTTGCGCTTATCTAGCCATGAACCGACGTCGTCCCGCTCCTCACATCATTCGCCGTAGGCGCATTGCTCTGCTAGTTGTTGTGGTGCTTCTGTTCTGGGGAATCTGGGCTGGGGTTTCGGCAATCATCGGCCTATTCACAAGTGCTGCCAAGTCGGCCAGTGTTCAGGCATGCGGGCCAGGTGTGGTTTCGGTCACCGCGTACATCGGCGATGGCACCAAGCATCAGGATGTGATTGATGCCAACACCAAGCCTTACGTTTGGTTCTCGCTGTTGAACAACGGCAAGGTTGCCTGCAAGTTCAACACCGCGGCCGGTGTTCAATTCTTCCGCATTAAGAATGCGGACCAGGTCATCTGGACTTCAGAGCAGTGTGATCGCAAAAACCTAGACATGGATGCCGAGACTACTCTTGAGCCTGGCAAGCCAGCTCTTTCGAGGCGGAGCCAGTGGATGAAGGTTTACTCGAGCGGCGGCGGTTGCGGTGAAGGACAGGCGCCTGCACTACCCGGCGACTATTCACTTTCGGTTGAAGTGAACAAGGTGGTCTCGGGTAACTACGAAGCGTTCACGCTTCAGTAACTACCAGTTGAGGGCGAGCGCTAGAGCAGCCTTCACCGAGGTGACTCCCGAATCAACGGTTCTCACAAAGCCAAGTCTGGCGGCTTCGTTTTCTCGCAACTTGGCGTTGTTCACCTTACGAACCTCGCCGGCTAGAGAGATTTCTCCGAAGGCGGCAAGGTTGTGAGCGATGGGTTTGTCTTGAACTGCGGACGCAATCGCCAGAGCAATCGCGAGGTCGGCGGCTGGTTCGGTGAGCTTCACGCCACCAACTGTTGAGACATAGACATCCATCTCACCAACTCGTAATCCTGCGCGACGTTCCAGTACCGCGAGCAGCATGGCAACTCGAGACGAGTCGACGCCGTTGGTTACTCGGCGAGGGTTTGGCGAAGACGACTTCACCACGAGAGCCTGAACTTCAGCGATGAGTGCGCGCTTACCTTCCACGGTCACTGTTACGCAGGTTCCGGAAACCGGAGTTTCTGGGCGGGATAGGAACAGACCGGATGGATCTGGAACCTCGTTGATGCCGTCGCCGGCCATTTCGAAACAGCCAACCTCATCGGTTGGGCCGAAACGGTTCTTCTGGCTGCGCACGAAACGAAGTGCGGTTTGGCGGTCGCCTTCGAAGTGGCAAACCACGTCGACCAGGTGTTCGAGAGCTCGAGGGCCGGCGATGTTGCCGTCTTTGGTTACGTGACCAACCAAGATGATCGGAAGGTTGTTTTCCTTGGCAACGCGAATCAGGTTGCTGGCCACTTCGCGAATCTGGCTAGGCATTCCAGCAGCGCCTTCGAGGTCGGCGTGAGCGATGGTTTGAACCGAGTCAACGATGAGCAGCTGTGGTTCAACCTGAGCAACCTGCCCGAGCACACTCGCTAGATCAGTTTCGGAGGCGAGGTAGAGGTTTGGGTTTAGCGCACCGGTTCGTTCGGCGCGAAGGCGAATCTGCCCAACCGACTCTTCCCCCGAAACATAAAGAACCTTGAGGCCTTTGGCTGCGGCATTTGAGGCAACCTCGAGTAGCAGGGTTGACTTACCGACTCCTGGTTCACCGGAGAGAAGCACCACAGCACCTGGCACCAACCCACCACCGAGCACGCGGTCGAACTCGCCAACGCCGGTGCTCCAAGCGGTAACCGACTCGGTAGAAATCTCGGTGATTGGGCGAGCAGCCGAAGAGCCAACGATGACCGCCGGCTTCACCGATTTGGCGACACCCAGACCACGGGTTGAACCCGCGCCCTCAACCATGCTGTTCCAGGCCTGGCATTCGCCGCACTGACCAACCCACCTGGTGCTTGACCAGCCGCACTCAGCACAGGTGAATTCAGCTTTTGATTTTGTCGCCATTCAACAAAACTATCAATCAGGAGAGACACCGACCCTCACCTAAACTGAACATGTGAACATCAATCGCATCGCAATCCTCGGCTCTGGTTCCATGGGAACCGCCATTCTTTCGGGCCTTTTGGCTTCCGGATTTTCTGCCGAGAAGGTGACCATCACCACCAAATCGCAGGAGAGCGCTCAGAAACTCTCCGACGAACTAGGTGTCAACGCGATTTCGATTGAATCAAACAGCGCAGCAAACCAGGACGCCGCGGCCGGCGCCGATGTCGTCCTTGTGGCGGTGAAGCCCGCCTACGTTGTTGAGGTTTTGAAGGAAGCTTCAGCCAAGCTGGAAGCAAACGCTCTGGTAATTTCTGTTGCCGCCGGCATCACCACTGCGTCCATGGAAGCGGCCGTGCCTGCCTCGGTGGCCGTGGTTCGCTCGATGCCGAACACCCCTGCCATCGTTGCTCGCGCGGTAACCGGCATTTCAACCGGAACTCGTGTGAGCGATGATCAGCTCGAGACCGCACTGGAACTTTTCGAAACCGTTGGTCGCGTGGTGGTTCTTCCTGAGAGTCAGATTGATGCACTCAGCACGATTTCGGGTTCCGGCCCTGCTTACGTTTTCTACCTGATCGAGCAGCTCACCGAAGCTGCTCAAAACATGGGCTTCGGCGAAGACATCGCGGCCATGCTGGTTGAGGAAACCTTTGCGGGAGCCACCGAACTGCTCAGCGCTTCGAACCAAAGCCCAGCCGATTTGCGCCGCCAGGTCACCAGCC
>JBDKLA010000097.1:0-5174 GCA_039795835.1 Actinomycetota bacterium
GCGAAGGAAACCAGGGTGACAACGCACTTGAGCAGCGTTACGAAGCAGCCCAGAAAGCCGTTTCAGAGGCAGGCGCGAAGATTGAAACTTTGCGTGAGGCCCTGCACGAAGCCGAGCGCGAGCGCGAATCACTTTCGGCAAAGCGTTCGGCGCTAAACCTAACCCTTGAGCAGAAAGACGGCGCTTCGGTTCTGTCGAGCGCCGGCCTTCGAGGTATTCGCGGTCTGGTCGCTTCTCACATGCAGATCGCACCCGGCTTTGAGGCTGCCATTGCAGCGGCGCTGGGCCCGCTAGCAGACGCACTGGTCGCCGACAGTCGCGAGGCCGGCCTAGACGCCATCGCACACCTGAAGTCGCAAGACGGCGGTCGAGTGGAACTTGTGGTCGCGGATGTCGACGCCAAAGCCAACCCAACCGGTGAAATCAAGGTTGGCGGCACTCGTAATGCGTCCGAGGTGGTATCCGCTGCTGCCGGTATTTTGAACCTGCTTCAAGGTGTCGTCATCGTGGACGACCTGGCCGCAGCCCGTGAACTTTATGCCAGCGATAAGTCAGCGAGTTCGAAGACACTGATTACCCTCGACGGCGACGTGCTAACCGAAAACGTGATTCGCGGTGGTTCCAACAAGAAGCCTTCAAAGGTTGAGTTGGTTGCCGAGCGTGATGCCGCCGAGAAGCGCCTTGCCAAGGTGAACGACCTGATCGAAAACACCAAGGGTGACCTCGTTCAGGCTCGTGCCACCGAGGAAGCCGCCAAGGCTACCGCTAAAGAGGCACACGCCGCCCTCAGTGAACACGACTCACAGCTGGCGTCAAACGCCGAAAAACTAGGACGACTGCGCGTTGCCGTGGAAGCTGCAACCAACGAAGTTGAGCGTCTAGCCAGCGTTGCAGCAGCAGCCGTTGAAAAGATCGGTGAAGCCGAGCACGCTCTTGCCACAGCAATCAAAATCCACGACGACTTCGCCGCCCAGGAACGACCATCGGTAGACGCCTCCGAGCGACCATCTTTGGTAGACAACCTCGAGCAGGAACGTCAGAGTGAGCTCGAGGTTCGAGTAGATCTCGGTGCCGCAGTGGAACGACTACGCGTTGAAAAGATGCGTGCCGAAACCCTACGCTCTCAGGTTGCCGAAGCGAAGGAAGCGCTGGAACGCGCTCGCATCGCCGCCGAAGCTCAGGCGAAACAACTCCACTCGGCGCAGCTCGTCCTAGATGTTTTGCCAAACATCATGGAACAGATTGCCGATGCCACCGCAGGCGTTAAGGTCAAGCTCGGTGAACTTGAGAATGCCCGCAGCGGCCAGCACCAAGAGCTTGTGAAGCTTCGTGGTGAAACCGCCGAGATTCAGATGCGCCTACAGACTCTTACCCAGAGCGTTCACGACATCGAACTGGTGAACCACGAGAAGAAGCTCAACCTTGCCAATCTCGTGAGCCGCGCCTACGACGAACTTGGTCTTGAGCAATCGGTGCTGATCGCCGAATACGGCCCAGACCAGCTGGTTCCAGACGAGAGTGTTGAAGGTGGATTCAAGCCTTACAACCGCGAAGAGCAGCAGAAGCGTTTGAAGGAAGCCGAACGTCTCATGGAGCGTTTGGGTCGCGTAAACCCACTTGCCCTCGAAGAGTTTGCAGCACTCGAACAGCGCCACAAGTTCCTAACCGAACAGCTGAACGACCTCACTCAGACTCGCAAAGACCTCTTGCAAATCATCGAGGAACTCGATGTCAAAATGCAGACGATCTTTGCCGAAGCGTTCGCCGATACCAAGGCCGCTTTCGAGAAGGT
The DNA here is from genome assembly GCA_039795835.1 of Actinomycetota bacterium. Lineage (GTDB taxonomy): Bacteria > Actinomycetota > Actinomycetes > Actinomycetales > Microbacteriaceae > Rhodoluna. The sequence goes on from JBDKLA010000097.1 coordinate 1,793, forward strand.
TTTCCCGGTTCTGTTCCCTGGCGGTACCGGTTCGATCTTCCTAACTGACCCAGAGAACATGCTCACCACCGGTATCGAAGTCACTGTGAAGCCGGTTGGAAAACGCATCGAACGCCTTTCGCTACTTTCGGGTGGTGAGCGTTCGTTGGCTGCAGTTGCACTGCTCATCGCCATCTTTAAGGCGCGCCCTTCACCGTTCTACGTCATGGACGAAGTCGAGGCCGCCCTCGACGACGCCAACCTCGGACGCCTCCTACAGATCTTCCAAGACCTGCGCGAGAGTTCTCAGCTGATCATCGTTACCCACCAGAAGCGCACCATGGAAATTGCCGATGCGCTCTACGGTGTTTCGATGCGCCAGGATGGCGTCTCGGCCGTGGTCGGCCAGCGACTAGGGGAGCAGTCCTAGCATGGGCTTTCTGTTCTGGAAGAAGAAGGACAAGCCCGAAGAGGTCGTCGTTCCAGAGGTTGAAGCGCCAGCCCAGAAGAAGAAACTTTTCTCTAAGCCAAAGCCAAAGGTCGAACCTACTCCGGCAATCGAACCCGTAAGTGAACCGGTAGTCGAAACCGTCGTGGAAGTTGTCCCAGAGCCTGAAAAGGTCGAGGTGGTGCTACCGAAGCGAACCTTCGCCAAGGGCATTAAGAGCCTGTTCACGAGAATCAAATTCGATCCAGAAAACTTGGACGAACTTGAGGACGTTCTGATTCAGGCTGATTTCGGCGTTGACGCTGCAGAACAAATCGTTGCCGAGGTGAAGAGCCGAGCCAAAAAGCAGGGTGCCGAAACCGAAGCGCAGCTAAAAGGAATCCTGGCCGACCTGATCACCGAGCATCTCGAACGTGACGACAAAGAACTAAACCTTTCCTCGGGAAAGCTTCCATACGTCGTCCTAGTTGTTGGCGTAAACGGCGTCGGCAAAACCACCACTATCGGAAAGCTTTCGAAGTACCTTGCAGAGGCTGGCTCGCGCGTGGTGATTGCAGCCGCCGACACTTTCCGCGCCGCCGCGGTTGAGCAGATTGCAACCTGGGCCGAGCGCTCTGGTGCCACTTTGGTTCGCCCTAAGACCGAAGGTCAGGACCCTGCTTCGGTCGCCTTTGAGGGAACTGAAAAAGCGCTGGCCGAGCAAGCCGATGTTTTGATCATCGATACCGCCGGTCGCCTGCAAAACAAGGTCGACCTGATGAACGAGCTTGAGAAGATTCGTCGAGTTGTTGAAAAGAACTGCGAAATTGCCGAAGTGCTGCTCGTGATCGATGCCACCACCGGTCAAAACGGAATGGTTCAGGCTAAGGCATTCGCCGACGTAGCTAAAGTCACCGGAGTAGCACTCACCAAGCTGGATGGAACCGCCAAAGGTGGAATCGTCTACTCAATCCAACGTGAATTGGGTATCCCTGTAAAACTTGTAGGAGTCGGCGAAGGCATTGCCGATTTCGCGTTCTTTGAAGCCAGCGAGTTTGCTCGCGGTTTAGTTAGTTAGGAGTGGCCTTGTTCGGCAACCTCTCCGACCGCTTGGTCGATACATTCAAGAACCTTCGCTCGAAGGGCAAACTGAGTGCAGCCGACATCGATGCCACACTTCGCGAAATCCGACGTGCACTACTTGAGGCCGACGTCGCGCTCGAAGTTGTAAAGACTTTCATCAACGCCGTGCGCGACCGCGCCCTCGGCGACGAAGTGAACAAGGCTCTAAACCCTGCCCAGCAGGTAGTTCAAATTGTGAACGAAGAGTTGGTGACCATTCTCGGAGGTCAGCAGCGAAAACTAACTTTCGCCAAGACCGGCCCAACTGTGATCATGCTCGCCGGTCTGCAGGGTTCGGGTAAAACCACCCTTGCCGGAAAGCTTGCAAAATGGCTTAAAGACCAGGGTCAAACTCCGGTCTTGGTGGCTGCCGACCTGCAGCGCCCGAACGCCGTAAACCAGCTTCAGGTAGTTGGTGAGCGCGCTGGCGTGGAGGTTTTTGCTCCAGAGCCAGGTAACGGCAAGGGCGACCCGGTAAAGGTTTCCAAGGAAGCCATCAAGTTCGCTGAAAAGAAGCAATTCTCGGTGGTCATCGTGGACACCGCCGGTCGCCTCGGTATCGACGAAGAGCTGATGAACCAGGCCCGCGACATTCGCAAGGCTGTAAACCCAGACGAAGTGCTGTTCGTTATCGACTCGATGATCGGTCAAGACGCGGTCAACGTAGCTAAGGCATTCGAGGACGGCGTTGGCATCACCGGTGTGGTCCTAACCAAGCTAGATGGCGACGCTCGCGGTGGTGCGGCGCTCTCGGTGTCCTCGGTTACTGGCAAGCCGATCATCTTCGCGTCCACCGGTGAAGGCCTCGACGCTTTCGAACCGTTCTACCCAGACCGCATGGCTAGCCGAATTCTCGACATGGGTGACATCCTCACCCTTATTGAACAGGCTCAGAAGCAGTTCGACGAAGCCGAGGCTTCCAAGCTCGCCGAGAAATTGGCCAAGTCTGAGTTCACCCTGGAAGACTTCCTGGAGCAGATGCAGCAGCTCAAAAAGATGGGTTCCATGAAGGACCTCATCTCCAAGCTGCCTGGCGCCGGTCAGATGAAAAACCAGCTGGAAAACTTCGACGAGCGAGAGATCAATCGCACCGAAGCCATCATTCGCTCGATGACTCCGATGGAACGCCGCCAGCCAAAGGTGCTAAACGGCTCCCGTAGACTTCGAATCGCCAAGGGTTCGGGCACCACGGTCACCGAAGTAAACTCTCTGGTCAACCGCTTTGAGCAAGCTGCCAAGATGATGAAGACCATGGCCAAGGGCGGAATGCCCCAGATGGGTGGCGGAATGCCTGGCATGCCAAACATCGGCGGTGGCTACATTGGTGGCGGCAAGTCGAAGAAAAACGACAAGAAGAAGGGCTCCAAGTCGGGTAACCCAGCCAAGCGCGCCGCCGAAAACAGCGGTCAGCCATATGGCGGTTCCGGTTCCGGCTCGTCATTCGGTCTGTAACGCTTGGAAAACTGAGCGAAAACCCTCTAAAATGGAGAGGTTGCCAAGAGTTTGACCCTCTAACCAAATTCATTGGCTACCCATAGAGCTTCTTCACCGAGTGTGCACCCCACGCTCACGGTGGAACGTTCGCCCCAATACAAATAACAGGAGCATTGTGGCTGTAAAAATCCGCCTAAAGCGTTTGGGTAAGACCCGTTCGCCTCACTACCGTATCGTCGTTGCCGACTCGCGCACCAAGCGCGATGGCCGTGCCATCGAAGAGATCGGTCGTTACGTACCAACCGAGCACCCATCGATCATCGAAGTCAACTCTGAGCGCGCTCAGTACTGGCTAAGCGTTGGCGCACAGCCAACCGAGCAGGTAGCAGCGCTACTAAAGCTCACCGGTGACTTCCAGGC
>JBDKLA010000098.1:0-3657 GCA_039795835.1 Actinomycetota bacterium
AAGTTTCCGAGTTCTCCCGTTCGATCAAGTTGCTCGCCAAGGAACTGAAGATTCCGGTAATCGCGATCGCTCAGCTCAACCGTAACTCGGAGCAAAAAGCCGATAAGAAACCGGAAATCTCGCACCTGCGTGAATCCGGCTCGCTAGAACAAGACGCCGACGTGGTAATCCTGCTTCACCGCGAAGACATGAACGACCCTGGCCATGAACGTGCCGGCGAAGGCGACATTATCGTTGCCAAGCAACGCAGCGGACCAACCGGAACCGTTGCCGCGTATTTCCAGGGCCAATACTCGCGCTTTGTGAACAAGGCCGACTAATGAACTGGTTGCAGGCCACTCGCGCAGCTGCTCACGCAACGGTTGCCGCCGTAATCACTTTCAGCCAAATCCATAACGCCGCTTTTGGGCTCAATTCACTGATTCTGTTCGGGGCCCTTTATTTGGCAGCAAGTCTGGGAACCCATTTCCTGGATCGTCGAAACAAGGTCATGTCGGCAAGACTCGCGCTGCCAGTTATTGCTCCGGTTATCGTTGCCATCGCTGCAGTCGTCGCCGGCTCCGCCGGATGGAACCAACTTGCTTCGCTGCGTTGGCTAACCGCCCTCCTTGCTGCAGGCTTTCTGATCTCAGAGGTCTACCTAGCTAGAAAAGTGGGAGTAAAGACCCCGGACGGTCGCGATGCAATCATCACCGCTTTCATGAGTTTTGCTCTTTTAGGTCTATTTGCCGGGTTCGACATGAAAGAGGTTCCGCTAGTCGGATTCCTTGGAGCGTTCCACGCGATTCTCGCGGTTCACCTGGGCATTGCCGCAACCTCGCCGAAGCCAAAGAAGTAGGCTAGAGGCATGACCCAAAAACCACAAAAGACCGTTGGCGTGCGCGTTTACTTTGGACTTTCACTATTCGCCGCCATCTTCGTTGCCGTATTGGTGTTTGCAGGCACTCGCAAGTGGGATCAGACCGTCATTTGGGGTGGGCTCACCTTCATCGTCGTCCTAGTGGTAATCGCCACACTCGCGCTCAGCGTGAAAGACGACGACTTCGACGGCAGCACTCCGCGCCTCTATAACAAGCCACCTAAGAAGTAGTTTTTACTTTCTAAATCGCTTGGTTAGCTCCGCTGCCAGGCCGGTGTAGGTGCTCGGGCGAAGCGCGATCAGGCGCTGTTTGGCTTCGGCCGAAATGTCGAGACCATTAATGAAAGAGATTAGGTCTTCGTGACCGATGCGCTTGCCGCGGGTTAGGTCCTTGAGAAGGGCGTACGGGTCGGAAATCTTTGAACGACCGGCAGCAACTTCGGCGCGGATCACGGTTTGAATGGCTTCGCCCAAAACCTCCCAGTTGTCGTTTAGGTCGGCTTCGAGTACGCCGGCGTTCAGATCAATTTCGCCAAGACCGCGGGTCACGTTGTCGAGTGCCAGCATGCTGTGTCCAAGACCGAGACCAATGTTTCGCTGCGTGGACGAATCCGTTAGGTCACGCTGCAAACGGCTGGTGACCAAGGTCGAACCGATCGAGTCGAGAATCGCGTTCGAAAGCTCGAGGTTTGATTCGGCATTTTCGAAGCGAATCGGGTTGATCTTGTGGGGCATGGTAGACGAACCGGTCGCGCCGGCCTGCGGAATCTGCTTGAAGTAACCAACCGAGATGTAGCTCCAGATGTCGGTGCAGAGGTTGTGAAGGATTCGGTTGAATAGAGCAACCGACGAGTAAAGCTCTGCCTGCCAGTCGTGGCTTTCAATCTGAGTGGTCAGTGGGTTCCAGGTCAGGCCTAGCCCGGTAACGAAGTCTTGCGACTGCTTGACCCAGTCGACCTCGGGAGCTGCCACGACGTGTGCCGAGAAAGTTCCGGTCGCTCCCGAGAACTTGCCGAGGTATTCGGCCTTTGCGATTCGGTCGAGCTGGCGTCCTAGGCGGTGAACGAAGACCGCAAGTTCCTTGCCCATCGTGGTTGGGGTGGCCGGCTGTCCGTGGGTGCGGGCCAGCATCGGTGCGTCCACGTATTTGTCGCTGAGTTCGGCCAGTTTGGCAACCAAGCCCTGCGCCTTTGGCAGCCAAACTTTGTTGATCGCGTCGCGAACTGTGATTGCGTAGCTGAGGTTGTTGATGTCTTCGCTGGTGCAACCGAAGTGGGTGAGTTCAAGGAGGTCCTGGCGCTCAAGCTTTTCGAGGCGAGCGCGAATGAAATACTCAACGGCCTTCACATCGTGTTTGGTGATCGCTTCGGTTTCACCGAGTTCACGCACGTCGACGTCGTTGAAGTTGCTGACAATCTTGCGAAGTTCGGCGGCTTCTTTGTCGAGAATCGGACGTTCGGTTCCCAGTAGCGAGCGGTTTGCCAGCTGAATCAGCCACTCAATCTCAACCTGCACGCGGGCGCGGTTCAGACCAGCTTCCGAAAGGTATTCGCCGAGGTCGGCAACCGCTGCGCGGTAGCGTCCGTCGAGAGGGGAAAGGGGCTGTCCAGAAAGATTGCTCACCCTTCTATTTTGCCTTATCCACAGAATGCTTGGAGGCGTGTCGATTGGTGGCAGCGATTGGCAATCTTTTGGCATGCACGATGTTTCTCCACTCCTCGACGAACTGATTGCCCAACTGGAGAGTTCAAAACCCAACCCAACCCTGTGGAACTCTTCGGCCGCTCGGGCACTCGAGCACCAGCTAACCGAGCTTCAACACCGGTTGCGACTGTTGCAGAGCCAGCTGATCCACCTCCCCAGGATTTCACTGTGAGCGGGCTGGTGAGTTACGGGGGAGACCCGCAGGTTACGGTTGCCAGAGCCGAGATCGAGCGCATCACCGCGAGCCTGGCCAACGTTCAAACACGACTACTCGACGAACTTCAACCGATGGCTCAGCTCAGCGGGCTAGTTCATCACATTCAGCTCGATGCCGTTCTTCCCGAAACTCTGGTTCGATTGGGACTCCAGCGACACGGTTGCTTTGTGGCAGCGGAGAGTTACTTTTCGGGCGATGCCCAAATCGCACATAGGTTTTCGGCAATCGCCGAATTTCTTCACGACCATCCAGGTTTGAGAAGGGCAATCCCCAAGCAGGTCTGGTTGATTCTCGCCGGAACGGTTGGGCTTTCGGCATTCTCGAATAACAATGTCACCGCATGGTCGGCTGGGGCGGTTGCAGGGCAGCTGCCGATGGACTCAATTGGGACCCTCACCAAGGCGATTCCGGAATCAAAAATCCACGTTGAAGAACGACCGCCTTCGGCGGTTTACCAAACCCCAACAAGTTTGGAAGGGCTTGCCAGCAGGCTTTACTCGAACGGGAACATCCGAGTTGAGGCCTATGAGACTTCGGAAGGAAGGGTCGTGGTGGCATACCTGCCAGGAACTGCTGAATGGAACCCGCTTGCTAACGAAAAGGCTTTCGATCTCCGAAGCGATGTTCAGTTGAATGCCGATGTTGAAAAATCAGCTTCATATCGAGCCGCTGACGCGGCTTTGAATGCCTTCGGCGTGACTGGGCAAGACCGGGTGGTCGTGGTCGGTTACTCGCAAGGCGGAATGGTTGGCGCCGAGTTGGCTCAGCATCGAGGGAACGTGGTTGGGTTGGTGACCATGGGCTCGCCGATCGCGAACCAAGCCCTGCCAAAAGACCTCGCCGTGATTTCGCTTGAACACAGCAACGACGTTGTGCC
>JBDKLA010000099.1:0-7703 GCA_039795835.1 Actinomycetota bacterium
TTAGACGCAGAGCGTAGCCGCTAAACTTATAGAAGGATTCCCCCCAATTTGAATCGAGGGTAGCTATGCTTCGTGGCGACGGCTTGCTGAATCACGATTTGCTACCCGACGAAGAGCTACCTAAAGACCAGTGCGGTGTTTTCGGTGTTTGGGCTCCCGGGGAAGAAGTTGCGAAGCTGACCTTCTTCGGCCTTTACTCGCTTCAGCACCGCGGTCAGGAATCGGCCGGTATTGCCACCTCGGATGGCCAGAAGATTTTGGTTTACAAAGACATGGGTTTGGTTTCCCAAGTCTTCTCGGAGTCGGCACTCGAAAGCCTGATCGGTCACATCGCGGTTGGTCACAACCGTTACTCAACCACCGGAGCTTCCTCGTGGCGTAATGCGCAGCCAACCCTAGGACGCACTTCCGCGGGCACGATTGCGCTGGCCCACAACGGAAACCTGACCAACACCGCAGACTTGCTCGAGCTTCTAAAAGAGCGCTACCCAGACCAGGAAAGCAACGAGATCACCGGTGGTAACACCACCGACACCGCGGTGCTCACCGCTCTGATGGCCGGCGACCTCGACCACACTCTCGAAGCAACCGCACTCGAACTTCTGCCAAAGGTTAAGGGCGCCTTCTGCCTGGTCTTCATGGACGAAACCACGATGTATGCGGCGCGCGACCCTCAGGGCGTTCGTCCGTTGGTTCTCGGTCGTCTCGAGCGCGGTTGGGTGGTTGCCTCGGAAACTGCTGCTCTCGACATCGTTGGTGCTTCGTTCGTTCGCGAAGTTGAGCCTGGCGAACTAATCGCTATCGACGAGAACGGTCTTCGTTCCAGTCGCTTCGCAGAAACCAAGCGCGCCGGTTGCGTTTTCGAATACGTTTACCTGGCTCGCCCAGACACCAGCATCAACGGCAAGAATGTCTACGACGCCCGCGTTGAGATGGGTCGTCAGTTGGCCCGCGAATACCCGGTTGAAGCCGACCTGGTTATTCCAACCCCGGAGTCGGGAACCCCTGCCGCCATCGGCTACTCGCAGGAGTCTGGTATTCCGTTCGGTCACGGCCTCGTCAAGAACGCCTACGTTGGCCGCACCTTTATTCAGCCATCGCAGACCATCCGTCAGCGCGGTATTCGCCTCAAGCTGAACCCGCTGAAGGAAGTAATTCGCGGCAAGCGCATCATCGTTATCGACGACTCAATTGTTCGCGGAAACACCCAGCGCGCGCTCGTGCAAATGCTTCGCGAAGCCGGTGCTGCCGAGATTCACATTCGCATCTCGAGCCCGCCGATCACCTGGCCTTGCTTCTACGGAATCGACTTCGCCACCCGCGCCGAGCTAATTGCTACCGGCCTCGGTGTTGAAGACGTTCGCAAGTCGATCAACGCAGACACCCTCGGATACCTTTCCAAGGACGGCATGATCGGTGCCACCGGGCAGCAGGAGCGTGAACTCTGCACCGCCTGCTTCACCGGCAGTTACCCAATTGAACTTCCAACCGCAGACCGGTTGGGCAAAAACCTGCTTGAGCGCGAAGAAGACCCAGCAGCTTGTAACCCGGGCCCTGACTCAGAGCTAGACGCTGTGGTCACCGACGCAGAAAAGAACGCATGACCGAAAACGCCTACGCCAAAGCCGGAGTTGACACCGAAGCTGGCGACCTCGCCGTTGAACTTATGAAGCGTTCGGTGGCCGCCACTCACAACGATCTCGTGTTCGGTGGTCTCGGTGGATTTGCCGGAATGATGGATGTTTCGTTCATCAAGAACTACCAGCAGCCGCTGCTAGCGACTTCAACCGACGGCGTTGGCACCAAGGTTGCCATTGCTCAGGCGATCGACAAGCACGACACCATCGGTCAGGATCTGGTTGGAATGGTCGTGGACGACATCGTGGTGGTTGGCGCAAAGAGCCTGTTCATGACCGACTACATCGCCTGCGGCAAGGTTGTGCCAACTCGCATTGCCGACATTGTGAGAGGCATCGCCGAAGCTTGTTCGCAGGTTGGCGTGGCCTTGGTTGGTGGCGAAACCGCTGAGCACCCAGGTCTTCTTGAACCAGATGACTACGACGTGGCTGGCGCCGCGGTTGGTGTGGTCGAGGCGTCCAAGCTGCTTGGCCCGCAGAATGTGAAGCCTGGCGATGTGGTTCTCGGAATCGAAGCTTCGGGCCTTCACTCAAACGGCTACTCGCTGGTTCGCAAGGTTGTTGCCGACAAGGGTTTCAAATACACCGACCACTCCGATGACTTCGGCGGCCAGCTGGGTGAGGCACTGCTCACCCCAACCCGCCTCTACACCGGCGTGCTCAACGAACTTCTCGAGAGCGACCTCGGCGCCGGCGTTCACGCGATGAGCCACATCACCGGTGGTGGAATCGCGGCTAACCTCGCTCGCGTTCTGCCTCAGGGTGTTGCCCTCGATGTTGACCGCTCAACTTGGTCACCGCTGGATGTATTCAGAATCCTCAGTAACTGGGGAGGCTTCTCGCTGGAATCGGTTGAGGGAACTTGGAACCTCGGCCTAGGCCAGGCGCTTGTGGTTTCAGCAGCAAAGGCCGATGCCATCACCGCGCAACTCAACGCCAAGGGTTACAAGACCTGGGCTCTCGGAGCAATCGAAAACGCCCCTGCCGACTTGAACGGTTACGTTCAGGGCGCCAAGGGCGTTGACGGTGGTGCGGTTCGCCTCTTCGGTAGCTACGCTAGCTAATTATTTTTCTTCTTCTGAAGTTTCTTCGCCGTCTTCCGCGTCGTCTTCGTCTGGGTAAAGATCAGCCCACTTGTCGACGAATTCTTCGCCTTCGGTCTCTGTTGCGAGTTCCTTTTCAAGCGCAGACAGGTCGGTGTCTGGGCTGAAGTACTTTAGTTCGCGAGCAACTTTGGTGTGCTTCGCTTTTTGACGGCCACGCCCCATGGCGAGCCCCCTAACTGGAATTAGATGGGAAAGAAGTCTGTGAAGAGTTTACCAGCCGTTATTGACAAAGTACGACGAGCACAACGGCTGTGGATGGAAGTACCACGTTGAGGAAAACGTTGAGGAACGCGCGGAAAAGCTTGCGGTTCTGAATCAGTTGCCAGGTCTGGCCGACAAAGGTTGAGAAGGTGGAGAGGCCACCTGCGATACCAATCACCAAGATGAGACCGAGCTGAGGGGCCGAGACATAAGCCCAGGCGGCAACTGCGGTGGCTGCGGTGTTGGCGATCAAGATTCCCCAGGGGATGAACCCGCCAAGGCGACCGAGCAACCCGCGAAGCACGGCACCGAGCCCACCGAAAATCGCTACGACTAGAAATTCCATTAGATTCTCGCCCCGCCAAGAATTCTGCCGAGGGCATAGGCTCCTAGGCCTAGCGCGAACTGGATTGCCACGTAGTAAAAGTTCGGGTCGTTGCCAAGCATCGCGAAGGTGATAAGCCCCGAGAGAGTTGTGAAGCCTCCGGCGAAACCGGTTCCCCAAAGGCTCTGGGCTTCGTCGTTCGCAAAGCGTCGGTTGGTTTGAACGAACCCGAGGACGAAAGCGCCTAGCAGGTTCACGATCAGCAGCCAGTAGAACTGCGTGTAGGAAAGTGTGAAAGCGTAGCGAAGCGCGCTACCAACCGCACCACCGGCGAAGGTGAGCAGAAGGAGCTTCGGCTTCAAGGGTTACTCGTCGTCTTCGGTTACGTCGGCTTGGATAACCTGCACGCGGTTGATCGCGAGCTTGTGGTGGCGGCGCTCGACTGGGCGAACTCGCTCACCACGGCGAGCGTCACCAGGTAGCGGGTTGCGAAGGAACGGGTTGAACTTCTCGGCCGACTCCAAACGCCATGGCACGAGGGTCACCATTACTCCACGAACGTAGAGTAGACGCGAACGCAGACGGTTGGCGCGGTGGTTGTGGAAGATGTGCTCCCACCAGTGGCCCACGATGTACTTCGGAAGATAAACCGAGATGCGTTCACTACCGTGACGTCCGCGGTGACCCTCGAGGAATTCGATAAGCGGTGCGCTGAATTCACGGTAAGGCGATTCAAGAATCTTCAACGGAACCTTGATTCCGTATTCTTTCCATTCGAGTCGGAACGCCTCGGCGCGCTCCGGGTCAACGGCCACGTGCACAACGTCCAGGCGATCGTGCTTGCTCGAAAGCGCGTAGTCGAGAGCCTTCAGCTGAGGCTTGTTCAACTTGTCCATGAGCACTACCGCGTAGTCGCCGCTCGAACCAAACTCGGTGTGCTCGTCGAGGGCAATCTCGGCCTCGATGGTCTTGTAGTAGCGGTTGGTTTGGTACATCACGAAGTAGAGCGGAATCGCAATCATGAATACGATGTAGGCACCCTCGGTGAACTTTGTGAGAACCACGATGACGAGAACGACACCGGTCATGGTGGCACCAATACCATTGATGATTCGACCGCTCAGAGCTTCACCTCTTGAGATGCTGCCGTTCTTCAAGCCACGCGACCAGTGAACCAACATACCGATCTGGCCAACCGTGAACGAGGTGAATACACCAAGAACATAGAGCTGAATCAGGTGGGTAACCTCAGCCTGGAAACCGATCACCATGACGAGCGCAGCTGCGGTTAGCGAAAGCATTCCGTTCGAGTAGACCAGGCGGTCGCCTCGGGTGAGCAGTGCCTTTGGTGCGTACTTGTCTTTGGCTAGCACTGAAGAGAGAAGAGGGAAGCCGTTGAACGCGGTGTTAGCTGCGAGCAGCAGGATGGCCGCGGTAGCAACCTGCAGCACGAAGAACATGATCGAGCCGTTGCCAAAGATAGCCACACCCAGCTGAGCAATTACCGACTGCTGAGGGCCGCTGTTGAAGGCAGTTAGGTCACTGCCCGATAGCTGAATGTTGGCATCGGCGATGTAGTGCACCTTGGTGGCCAGCGCGAAGAAGATGATTCCGATGAACATCGTGATTGCGGTGATACCCATCCAGGTCATGGTGATCTGAGCGTTCTTCACCTTTGGTGCACGGAAAGCTGGAACACCGTTGGCAATCGCCTCAACACCGGTGAGCGCAGCCGAACCAGAAGCGAATGCGCGAAGTAGCAAGAAGATCAGCAGGAACGGCGTGGTCTGAAGCTGTTGCTCAACCTGAACCTGGTAGCCCGACGACGGAGCCATGAGGTTCTCGTGAAGCACGAACATTCGGTAAAGACCGGTTCCGAGCATGATCAGCACGCTGGCGATGAACAGATACGTTGGCACGGCGAAAGCCAGACCAGACTCGCGAACACCGCGAAGGTTGATCGCCATGAGCAGCAAGATGAAGCCAACCGCGATTTCAACGCGGAAGTCGTTCAGCTGAGGGAAAGCCGAGATGAGGTTATCCGTACCAGACGCAATCGACACCGCAACGGTCATCACGTAGTCGATCAGCAGAGCACTCGCCACAATCAGCGCAGCGTTTTCTCCGAGGTTCTTCTGAGCCACCTCGTAGTCGCCACCGCCAGAAGGGTAAGCCTTGATTACCTTTCGGTAGCTGAGAATGATGATGCTCAACAGCATCACGACTACAGAAGCGATGAGCGGTGTGAAAACCAGAGTCGAAACTCCGCCGACGGCACCCAGCGTCAGGATCATCAAAAGTTCCTGAGGACCATAGGCAACCGACGACAGCGGGTCGCTCGAGAAGATAGGTAGCGCGATGGTCTTCGGAAGAAGTTCGCCCTCTAGCTTCTTGGTAGAAAGCTTCTTACCTAGGAAAAGTCTCTTTGTGCGTGGTTCTTTTTGGGATTCGCTCACAAGGGACTACTTTACTGCTTGCGCTTGCGACTTCCCAGACGGAAGGTCGACAGGAAGCCTAGGCCAAGGAACGCACCGGCGGCCCAAGCGGAGAACTTGGTTCCCTCGGTGAATCCGTCGCCGGCAGCGGTAACGATTTCGTCAGCCTTGGCAGCAGGAATGTGCTGAGCCACGAGTGCCTTCTTCAACTGAGGAATTGCTGAACCAGCGCTGTCAACAACAACCTTCGAGATTGTGGTGGCCTGCTTGGTTGGTACGTCCAAGGCTGCGAGTCGAGTGTCGATCGAGTTCTGGGTTCCGGTGAACAGCATGGTTCCAAGAACCGCGATGCCCAGTGCCGAACCAACCTGGCGAGCGGTGCTCTGAGTTCCAGAACCCTGACCAGCCTTTTCGACTGGTACGTCCACCATGATGACACCGGTTAGCTGAGCGGTTGCCATACCAACACCGATTCCGTAGATAAAGAGGCTTGGTGCGATGGAGACCCAACCGGCGTCGACGTTTGCGAAGAGTGCAACCGTAACGACGGCAGCGAGTTCTAGAGCCACACCGATACGCACCACGGTTGCTGCTGGAACCTTGCCGCTAAGAGCACCGGCCGCACCAGACGCGAGGAACGCTCCACCGGCCAGGAACAGCAGAACCAGACCCGAGTCGATTGGCGAAAGGTTGAGCACGTTCTGAAGCCAAAGCGGAATTGCGAATAGAAGACCGAATTCACCCATCGAAATGATGAGGGCTGCAATTGAGCCATTACGGAAACTTGCAATCTTGAATAGGTTAAGGTCGAGCAGAACGTTCTTGTGAGCCTTCTCGCGGTAGCGCTCCCAGAAGTAGAAGGCTACGAAGGCAACCACGGAGATTGCTAGCGAAATGGGAATAATCGAGATCTGACCGGTTGCCCACTTGAAGTCACCAAGCTGGAACTGTGTCGAAGTCTGCTCCCACCAACCGTAAACGCGACCCTCAATCAGTCCGAACACTAGGGTCAGGAACATGACGGATGAAATGAGTGCACCGACCACGTCGATGCCACCGGCACGCTGTTCCTGCTTCGATTCACCAACCCAGTAGAGAAGACCTGCGATAACAATCAAACCCAGCGGGAGGTTGATGTCGAAGGCTAGGCGCCACCCACCCTCAGGAACGGTGTAGTCGAAAATCTGGAAACCCTTGAAATCTATTCCGGCAAGCCATCCACCTAGAACTGGACCAATGGCAACCATTCCACCGATGGTGGCACCCCAAACGGCGAACGCAATTCCGCGTTCCTTGCCCTGGAAGTTGGCGTTCACAAGCGAGAGGGTGGTTGGAAGTACCATCGAACCACCGATACCCTGAAGCACTCGAGCTGCAATCATGCTCGAAGCATCGAGCGACAAACCAGCCCAAACCGAACTGCCAACAAAGATTGCGATACCGAGCACTAGGACGAACTTGCGACCGAGGCGATCGGCGAGCGACCCCCAAACCAGGAGCAACGATGCAAAGACGAGCACATAACTTTCCTGAACCCACTGGACTGCTGTGGAGGAAAGATCCAGCGCGCGAATTACATTCGGGAAGATGGTGTTTACGATGGTGCCGTCGATGATGACGAGTGAGATGGCCATCGAAATAAAGACGAGGCCAATCCAACGGTTACGAGTTGCAGACATAGAAGTACCTAACGGTTTGCTGAGAAATCTATTGAGAGTCTACTCCTCGGGCGTATGCTCAAAATAGACCTACAACATAAAGGAGGCGCTCATGGCAAAGCTAGATGGCTGCAACTGCGGCGGCTGCAACTGCGGCAAGTAATTCTTTTACAAACCACTGGCGAGGAGCGCACTGCACGAAAGTGCTAGTAGCACTCCCGCCAGTTGTATTTTGGCGATCTTTTCTTTGAGAACCAGCCTCGCCAAAATAAGCGTTCCGAGTGGGTAGAGCGCGGTGAGAACCGAAACCACTGTTAGCGATCCGTAGCGCATCGCAATTA
>JBDKLA010000100.1:0-4073 GCA_039795835.1 Actinomycetota bacterium
CGGTCAAACGTGCTGTGGTCGATCTGATTTCGGCCATTGGCGAAGACCCTACCCGCAGCGAACTTCAGGCAACCCCTTCGAAGGTTGCCGAGGCCTATGCCGAGTTCTTCAAGGGAATCGACCAAGACCCACTGGCGATCCTCACCGAAACCTTCCCCGCCGAACACAACGAGGTTGTGATTCTCAAAGACATCGAGTTCGTGTCGATCTGCGAGCACCACCTGCTTCCGTTCACTGGCGTTGCCCACATCGCCTATCTTCCGAGCGACCGCGTAATTGGTCTCGGCCGACTTCCAAAACTGGTCGAGATCATTGGCGCGCGTCCGCAGCTTCAGGAAAACCTCACCGCCCAGGTTGCCGATGCCCTTGAACAGGGTCTGGCCACGAAGGGCGTGGTCGTGGTGGTTGAAGCTCGCCACCACTGCGTGGTTTCCCGTGGTGCCCGCCAGCCAGAGGCCAACACCGTGACCATGGCCGCGCGCGGTTGCTACTCGGAGCCTGCCACCCGTGCCGAAGTTATGGGACTCATCTCCAAATGACCAAACCGCTAATCATGGGTGTGCTCAACATCACACCCGATTCGTTTAGCGATGGCGGTAAATTCACCAACCTGGAAGCGGCCGTGGCTCAGGCCAAGCTCATGGTTTCCGAAGGTGCCCAAATTCTCGACGTCGGCGGGGAGAGCACTCGTCCTGGCGCGGTTCGTGTACCACTCGAGGAAGAAATCGCCCGAGTGGTTCCGGTGATTGAGGCAATCAAAAACCTCGGCGCTGAAATCAGCATCGACACCATGAACTCCGAAACTGCGCGAGCGGCCGTTGCCGCCGGAGCAAGCATCATCAACGACGTTTCCGGCGGACGCAACGACCCGGCGATTTTCAACGTGGCGGCAGAAACCAACACCGCCCTGATCATTTCGCACTGGCGCGGCCACAGCGACCGAATGGATGAACTCAACCAGTACGAGAGCATCGGTCGCGATGTGGCCAACGAACTCGAGTCCCAGGTGGCAAAAGCCAAAACTGCCGGCGTAACCAAAATCGTGATTGACCCAGGGCTCGGCTTCGCCAAAGACGCCGACCAGAACTGGCAACTCCTCGACGAACTGCATGAAATCGAAAGACTCGGTCTGCCGATTCTGATTGGCGCATCGCGCAAGCGTTTCATCGCGGCAAGGCTCGAAGGTGAAGACACCACCGAGGCCCGCGACGAGGCAACCGCAAAACTCATGGCCGAACTGACCAAAAAACATTCTCTGTGGGGTCTTCGAATTCACAACGTGCAAGCCACCGTGGCAAGGCAGAATTGACTTATGGCTCACAAAATCAAAATCAAAGGCTTACGCGTTTACGCGCACCACGGCGTATTCGATTTTGAAAGACAAAACGGCCAAGACTTCTACATCGACGTGACCATCTGGGTTGCCGGCAAGTCAACCGTCACCGACGACCTCGCCCACACCGTTCACTACGGCGACCTTGCCAAGGCACTGGTCGAAGCCGCCAAGAACCAGCCGGTCGACCTTCTGGAAACTCTGGCGCAGCGCCTTTTGGATCTAACCCTCAACTTCGGCGGTGGATCGCTTTCCGGCCTAATTAAGAAGGCCAAAATCACCGTTCACAAGCCGAACGCTCCGATTCCTTACGACTTTGAAGATGTGTCGGTGACCCTCAAGGGGAAGCATGAGTGAGCGAGCCGTTTTGGCTCTCGGCGGTAATCTTGGCGACCGTAAAGCGACCATCAAGGCAGCCATCAAAGACATCAAAGCAATCGAGGGCGTAAGCGTAATCGCGAAGTCCCCGCTCTACGAAAGCTTCGCCGCCACCGAAGAAGGGCCAGACGAATCGGCTCCACGCTACCTAAACGGCGTGATTGAAATTGAAACCACCCTAAAGCCTGGCACCTTGCTCACCGAGCTTCGCAAGATCGAAACCGCCCACGGACGAGTGCGACTGGAACGCTGGGGTTCGCGCACCCTCGACATCGACATCATCACCTACGGCTCGCTCATCAAAGACGGCAAGCGTCTAACCATCCCTCACCCTCGTGCCTACCAGCGCGCGTTCGTGATGGTGCCGTGGGCGGCCATGGATCCGAAGGCCCGACTGCTCGGCCACGGTTCGGTTGCCGAACTTGCCGAAGGTCTGAAGTCTCAGGTCTGGGAAGCCTAAAGTGAAGCCAACCAAAATCGCCAACCTCATCACCGCCGCACTACTCGTTGGTGTCGTTGGCTTTTTTGTAATTCAACAGATGGTCGGAGCAGGTCTACCGGCACCGCTAATCGGTCTCAACCTCGTACTCATTCAGCCTTCGCTAGCGATCATCCTGGTGCTCTCCGCAATTCCGATGCTGCGCTATCGCAGAGGCCTCAAAAAGTTCGAGGAAGAAAAGGGCAAACGTCCGGTTCCGGTCGACTCAACCTATGCCATCCGCACCCTCGCACTTGCCAAGGCGGTCTCTCTCACCGGAAGTATCTTCATCGGCTGGGCCATCGCAGTGCTGACCTACCAGCTCATTTCGCCCGAGCCAAAGCTCATGCTCACCATCCTCGGTTTTGTCGGCGCGGCACTAATGGTTGCAGCTGGGCTCTTGGTTGAAAACCTATTCCGCATTCCACCGGATCGCGACGGCGACGCCGCATGACCGAGAGCAGACTGACCTTCCACGTGGTTGGCGCAGGCCCGGTGGGTCAAACCATCGAACTCGCACTGACCGCGGTTCAACACACCAAAGTTGACGACCTGAACGCCGACCTCGTCGTCCTAGCCATTCCAGGCGAAGAACTTGCCGCCACCGTGGACGGCTATGCCAAAGCAGGATTTTGGAAGCCAGGACAATTGGTTGCTCACACCTCACCAGATTTCGGATACGGAATTCTGGACGCTGCCGCTAAAGCCGGAGCCATTCCCTTGGCCATTCACCCGGCCATGCGATTCACCGGAACCAGCATCGACCTGCCTCGCCTGCGCGACTCACGCATCGCTGTTTCTGCCCCGAAGATTGCCCTACCAATCGCCCAAGCACTTGCCATCGAAATCGGTGGCGAGCCGGTGGTGATTCCCGAGGAAGCCAGAGCCGCCTATGCAGAGAGCTTCTCGGTTGCCACCGACTTCTCAGCAATGGTGGTTAGCCAGGCAATCGGCCTGCTCGAGGATGCCGGCGTGGAAAACGCCCGCGACATCATCGGCCCAGTTGTGCGAAGCGCGGTCGACCGAGCACTAGCCGACGGCCACGTTGGCCTCGACCCAGACGACGTGGAGCTCTAACCGTGAAACTCATCCACTCGGCCGCCGAATTACAAGAACTGCTCGACTTTGAGCGAGCCAAAGGCAACACCATCGGCTTCGTGCCAACCATGGGTGCACTTCACGAAGGCCACCTCTCGCTGGTCACGCTCGCGAAAGAAGCCGCCGACGTCGTCGTAGTCAGCGTATATGTGAACCCGCTGCAGTTCGGCCCTAAAGAAGACTTCGACAAATACCCGCGAACCCTCGACTCCGACGCGGCACTCCTCGAACAAAACCAGGTGGATTACCTCTTCGCTCCATCAGTGGACGAGGTCTACCCGAACGGCCCAGAGATCACCCAACGCGCGGGCGTAACCGGCTCAACCTTTGAAGGTGCTAGCCGCCCAGGCCACTTCGACGGCATGCTCACCGTGGTCAACCGCCTCATGCAAATCGTGCAACCAGACGCCGTGGTCTTTGGCGAAAAAGACGCCCAACAGGTGTTCATCGTAAAGAAACTTATCCAAGCCCGCTTCAAAGACTGCAAGTTCATCGAAGGCCCAACGCTACGCGAACCAAGCGGTCTGGCGATGTCGAGTCGCAACCGCTACCTAAGCCAAGAGCAACGCACCAACTCCGAGCACATCTACCGTCACCTCTCGGAAATGAAAACCGAGCTCGAAGCCGGAGTCAAGGTTTCCGCAGTGCTTGCCAAACACAGCGCGGGGCTAGAAGCCGACGCTAAGGCTAAACTTGAGTATCTAGCGGTAATTGATCCGCAAATCTTCCGACCGGTCGACGACAACTATCGGGGCCCCGCGAAAATCATCGTGGCAGCCAAGGTGG
>JBDKLA010000101.1:0-2512 GCA_039795835.1 Actinomycetota bacterium
CTCACCGTGCTGTTCGGTTCGACTACCGGGGTTACCTCCAATGCCAACGGAACCAAGTCGGCAACCTCCGACCCGATCGACTACGCCTACGGAACCATTCAGGTTAAAGTCACCAAGACCGCCGGCAAGATTACCGCGGTGGACCTGGTTCAGGCACAGGCAACGGCCGGTCGTGAGCAGGCTTTCCCAACCCTCGTGGACGCAGCCATCAAGGCAAACGGTTCTGGTTTTGGAAACCTTGGCGGCGCAACCTACACAACCGAGGCTTTCAAACAGGCAATCGATTCAGCCGTTTCTAAACTGGGCTAATGGCTGATTTCAGGAGGAACGAAGAGTGCATGGGCACGGTCTTCGTTTTCCACGGACGAACCGAAAATCCTCAAATCGAGGAACTGCTGAATCGCGCTTGCGAAAAACTTCACGAAGCCGACCGAATCTTCTCGCTCTATAAACCCGAATCACCACTGAGCCAGCTCGCCAGAGGAGAAACCTCGGTTGCCGCTTGCCCTCCGGTGGTCGACCACGTTTGGAACCTCTGCGAGGACTGGGAGAAGACCACCGGGGGTTACTTTAGTGCTTTCACGTTGCAGCACACTTTCGATCCTTCCGGTTTGGTAAAGACCTGGGCGGCTCAGGCAGCTATCGATGTTCTTCTAACCGAAGGCGTCACCGATTTCACGTTGAACGCCGGAGGAGACATCTGGTTGAGCGATGAACTCACCAGCGATGTCGATTGGAAGATTGGTATTTCGAAGCCGGTGACGATTGCTTCTCCTGATGCCGGGGTCCTTACGGTAATCAACCTCAAGAACACCGAATACCGAGCTCTTGCCACCAGTGGAACCGCAGAACGCGGCAAACACATCTGGAATCCTCAGGCGGCCGACCTAGCCGGCGACGAACTGGTTCAGGTTTCTGTTCTGGCAAAAGACTTCGTAACCGCAGACGTTTGGGCAACCGCGGCCTTCGCCGAAGGACCGCGAGCGCTAGATCGAATCGCTAAAGAAGAAGGCGTGGAAGCGCTATTCGTTTACAGCGATGGCAACATCGACGGAACCGATGGCTTCGCCGAAGTGCTAAGGCAGTCGGCTTAGTCCCAGATACTAGGTGCTGGCTCTTTACCCTTAGGCAGAGCAGTTTCTTCATTCCACTTCACAACCCAGTCGGGAAGCTTCGGAACTTCGCCAACCCAACCGCCAACGGCATCGAGAACCTGGGTTGGGGTCACGATGCCACGTGGGTTTTGAAGCCAGCGCAGCTTCACTATTGCCTTGGTGTAGACCTCGCCTTTACGGGTGAAACGCTGTTCCACGAAGAACGCCTGATCGTCCCAGCCGATCAACCTTGACTCAACCTCGAACAGCTTCCAAAGCTCAAGCGACTTTCGGTAAGTGATGCTCACGGCAACCACCACCGGATACCAGCGCAACTTCTTGTAAACCGGCCAGTAGCCCGAACGAAGCAGGTGGTCGAAACGACCGAGGTCCATGACCGAAAGGTAGACGCCGTTGTTCATGTGCATGAAGGCATCGAGGTCGGTCGGCCAAACGCGGAAGGTTCTCTTACCAACCTCGGCGTAGGTCAACTTCGATTTGAACCTCCAGCCGGTGAAGGCCCAAATCATTCGAAGCCAGAGCTTCACCAGATGCTCACGCGCGACTCAGGCGCGAGCCAAGATCTGTCGGTTTCCTTCACGTCGAAGGCTTCATAGAAGGCGTCAATGTTTCGAACAATCTGGTTGCAACGGAACTCGGCAGGCGAGTGTGGGTCGGTAGCCAAGCGTTGAATCATGATTTCGTCGCGGCCCTTGGTTCGCCAGGCCTGACCCCATGAGAGGAATAGGCGCTGGGCACCGGTGAGACCGTCGATGACCGGCGGCTCGGTACCCTTTAGCGACATGAGGTAGGCCTTGTAGGCAATCTCCAAACCGCTCAGGTCGCCGATGTTTTCGCCAATCGTGAAGGCACCGTTGACTCGGTGTTCGTCGGAAAGCTGTGCCGGCGATAGCTGGTCGTACTGGTAAATCAGTTCCTTGGTGAGCTTCTCAAAGGCCTCGCGGTCTTCGTCGGTCCACCAAGACGACAGTGCGCCATCGCCGTCGTACTTAGAACCCTGGTCGTCGAAGCCGTGGCCGATTTCGTGACCGATAACGGCTCCGATTGCTCCGAAGTTCACCGCGGCATCAGCCTCTGGCGAGAAGAACGGTGGCTGCAGAATCGCTGCTGGGAACACAATCTCGTTGAAGCCAGGGTTGTAGTAGGCGTTAACGGTCTGCGGGGTCATGAACCATTCTTCGCGGTCAATCTTCGAACCGATCTTGGCGATCTCGCGGTCGGTTTCCCAACTGGAAGCGCGACGTACGTTTCCGACCAGGTCGTCCTTGCGGATCACCAGGTTGGAGTAGTCCTTCCACTTGCTCGGGTAACCAATCTTCGGAGTGAACTTATCGAGCTTCACCAAAGCCTTCTGCTTGGTGGCCTCGGTCATCCAGGTGAGATTCTTGATGCTCTCG
>JBDKLA010000102.1:0-3585 GCA_039795835.1 Actinomycetota bacterium
GGTGAACCTTTCCGGAAGAGGCGACAAGGATATGGAAACTGCAGCCAAGTACTTCGGATTGTTGGACGCCAATGAGTAAAGTCAGTTCAGTCTTCGAGGCTAACCGATCGGCCGGTCGAGATACCTTAATTGGCTATTTTCCTGCGGGTTTTCCAACATTCGAAGAGTCGCTTGAAGCCTGTGTCGCAATGTGTGAAAACGGCATCGACATCCTCGAACTTGGTGTGCCTTACAGCGACCCGGTGATGGACGGACTGGTTATCCAAGAAGCAACTCAGACAGCTCTGAATAACGGGTTCAAGCTGGCGCAAACCTTCGACCTAGTTCGGTCCATTACCTCGAGGGTGGACACTCCCGTTCTGGTTATGACCTATTGGAATCCAGTATTGCAGTATGGAGTAGAGAAGTTCGCTCGGGATCTCGCAGCCGCCGGGGGATCGGGGCTGATTACCCCAGACCTCATTGTTGACGAGGCAAAACCCTGGTTAGAGATTTCCGATGATTTAGGGCTCGACCGAGTATTTTTGGCAACACCTAGCTCAAGCCAGGAGAGAGTAAACATAACCGTTGAGGTTTCGAGAGGTTTCGTCTACGCGGTCTCGACCATGGGTATCACCGGCGCACGAGACGATCTGGATCGAAAAGCCCGTGAGGTTGTGGATAAGGTGAGAGCCGCCAATCCGCAGCAAAATGTAGCCGTTGGTATCGGAATCAGCACCGAAGACCAAGTGTCCGAAGTAAATACTTATGCCGATGGTGCGATTGTCGGTTCGGTTTTTGTCAAAGCGTTTGCAAACGGTGGAGTCGCAGAATTGACTCAACTCTCTAAAGCCCTAGCAGGAAGAAAATAATGTTCAAGTTAGCAAGTGAAGTTCCACACTTTCCAAACCCACCGTTCAGCAGTTTCAACATCGGGCCGCTCACGGTTCACATGTACGCGCTCTGTATCCTCTTGGGCATCATAGTTGCCTACCTGATCGGCGCTTCTAGATTCAAGGCTCGCGGTGGAAATGCTGGAGACCTGCTAGACATCGTTCTTTGGGCGGTCCCATTCGGTATCGTCGGCGGTCGAATCTTTCACGTTGTAACACACCTCGGTGATTACATCGGCGTTTACCCAACTCCGCTAGAGACTCTTCAGCACATGGCAGCCGTCTGGGAGGGTGGCCTCGCCATTTACGGTGCGGTCATTCTTGGAACAGTTGGTGCTTGGATCGGTGCCAAGCGTGCCAAGGTCCGATTCGTAAGCGTCCTAGACGCATTGGCTCCCGGTGTCCTAGTAGCACAGGCCATTGGTCGTTGGGGAAACTACTTCAACCAGGAGCTTTTCGGTCAAGCCACGGATCTCCCTTGGGGTCTGCTGATTGAGAAGAACAACAACCCTGCCTTCCCACCAGAGTTTCCTGCGGGCACCCTATTTCACCCAGCGTTCCTTTATGAGTTCATTTGGGACATCCTCGGAGCTCTCGCGATCATTTGGGCCGCCAAACAGTTCAAGTTGCAGTGGGGTAAGGTTTTCGCACTTTACCTCGTGGTCTATTCGATTGGTCGTTTCCTAATCGAAACCATCCGTCTAGACACCATCGGAGTTCTTTTCGGTCTAAGAACCAACCAGTGGTCGGCAGTTATCGGCATTCTCATTGGTTTGGCAATCTTCTATGTTCAAAGTCGTCGCCACGCCGGAACCGAACCGAGCGTCTATCTTGAAGGTAAGAAGATTGAAGACTTCGAGTCTGAGAAAGATAAAGCCTAAAAATCCTTTCTCTAAATAGTCTTGGGTTAGACTTTTTAGGCTGTTTAGCTAAGTTCCAAAGGGCCAATGTTGTCCCTCCGATTCGATAAATATTGGAGAGTGCAACATGAGTAACGTCTCAGCTTTCAAGCGCTTCAATACTGCACCTGCCGCAACTGGGCTTTACGACCCAAGTCGCGACAAGGATGCCTGTGGCCTTGCCATGGTTGCAACCCTGCGCGGTTCGGCTGGTCACGACATTATCGAGACAGCACTAAACGCCCTCACGAACCTTGAGCACCGCGGCGCTGTTGGATCCGATGCCGGTACCGGTGATGGCGCCGGAATTCTTTCCCAAATCCCAGACAAATTTCTCCGTTCCGTTGCAGGAGTGGAACTACCTCCACTCGGTTCTTATGCCGCCGGTCTTGTATTCATTCACCAGGACGATTCGGTTGAGGTTTTTCAGGCGAGCTTCGCCAATCTAGCCAAAGAAGAGGGACTGACGGTTCTCGGTTGGCGAGAGGTTCCAATCCGTCCAGAGGTTTTGGGTGACCTTGCACGTGCAGCCATGCCGCAAATCGTTCAGGTATTTGTCGGTTCCACCGGCCAAGTTGACCTAGAACTAGAAAGAGCTCTGTTCCGTCTCCGTAAGCGTTCCGAGAGAACTCTCGGTGCCTATCACTGTTCGCTCTCCTCAAAGACCTTGGTTTACAAGGGCATGGTCACCACGCTTCAATTGGAGCCGTTCTACCCGGATCTCAGCAACGAGCTTTTCGAATCCACGCTCGCACTGGTTCACTCACGCTTCTCGACCAACACTTTCCCATCTTGGCCTCTCGCACACCCATTCCGAATGATTGCGCACAACGGTGAAATCAACACCGTCAAGGGAAACCGAAACTGGATGGCAGCTCGCCAGTCACAACTGGCGTCGGAAGCACTAGGCGACATCAAGCAACTTTCCCCAATAATCACTCCTGATGGCAGCGACTCAGCTTCGTTCGATGAAGTCGTAGAGCTTCTGTACATGTCTGGACGATCACTTCCACACGCAATGATGATGATGATCCCGGAAGCCTGGGAGAAGCAGACCGACATTGATGAGTCGCGCAAAAACTTCTACGAGTACCACAGCATGCTCATCGAACCTTGGGATGGCCCGGCTGCCGTAATTTTCACCGATGGCTCGCTGGTCGGTGCCACACTTGACCGAAACGGTCTACGTCCCGGTCGCTACCTGGTTACCGAGGATGGGCTTGTTGTTCTCGCTTCGGAGACCGGCGTTGCCAAAATTGACCCTTCCAAAATTGTTCGAAAGGGTCGACTCCAGCCAGGAAAGATGTTCCTGGTTGACACCGAGGGTGGCCGCCTTATCGATGACGACGAAATCAAGGCGGAAATCTCGGCACTTGAGCCTTGGGGAGAGTGGCTCGAAGAGAACCGAATCAACCTTGCCGAGCTTCCTGAGCGCGAGCATATTGCTCACACTGCATCCTCTGTGAACCGTAGGCAACGCACCTTCGGTTACACTGACGAAGAGCTCAAGATCATGATTGCCCCGATGGCAAAGAACGGTATCGAGCCAATCGGCGCGATGGGTTCTGATACCCCAATTGCAGCGATTTCGGATCGTCCGCGTCTTCTCTTCGATTACTTCGTACAGCAGTTTGCCCAGGTTACTAACCCACCGCTTGACTCCATTCGCGAAGAAGTTGTTACCTCACTCTCCACTGGAATTGGTCCTGAGCTAAACCTTTTGGCGGCAACTCCACAGCACGCTCAGCAGGTAATTCTTGACTTCCCGGTTCTAACTAACGACGAACTCGCGAAAATCAAGCACATTGATGAGC
>JBDKLA010000103.1:0-2608 GCA_039795835.1 Actinomycetota bacterium
CTACATTGGAGGGTTCGATGAGTACTGAAGGTTCAACCAGGGCGATTTTTGCGGCACTTGGTGCAAACATCGGTATCGCTGTAACCAAGTTTGTGGCAGCCGCATTCAGTGGTTCGGCCTCTATGCTCGCCGAAGCTATCCACTCCTGCGCCGACAGCGGTAACCAGATCTTGCTTCTGGTTGGTAGCCGCCGCGCCAAGCGCCAAGCCACTCCATCGCACCCATTCGGCTACGGCCGTTCGCGCTACATCTACGCTTTCATGGTTTCGATCGTGCTGTTCAGCATCGGTGGAATGTTCTCGATCCTCGAGGGCATCAACAAGCTCACCGAACCTCACGAACTTGACCTTGTTTGGTTGCCTCTCACCGTGCTTGGTGTCAGCATCGTCCTCGAAAGCTTCTCGCTAACCGCGGCCCTTAAGGCAGCGAAAGAAGAGCGCGGAGACAACTCGCTCATGCAGTACATCCGTCACGCGAAAAGCCCCGAACTTCCAGTCGTGATGTTGGAAGACATCGCTGCGCTGGTCGGTCTCGTCCTAGCTTTTGCCGGTGTTGGTCTAACCGCGCTCACCCACAATGCCATCTGGGACGCAATCGGAACCCTCAGCATCGGAACCCTGCTGGTTGCCGTCGCGGTGATCCTGGGTATTGAAACCTCGAGTCTTTTGGTTGGCGAAGGCGCAACCGCCAAGGACAACACAATCATCGCCGAAGCTCTTCGCGGTAGCGAAGGTGTGGAAGACATCATCCACATGAAGACCCTGTACCTCGGCCCAGACGAACTTATGGTAGCCGCCAAGATTGCGGTGAAGGCAACCACTCACGCTAAGGATGTGGCTCACGCCATCGACGCCGCCGAGGCCAACATTCGCAAGGCGATGCCGTCGGCGAGAGTTATTTACTTAGAGCCAGATATTCTGCGCTCTTCAAAGAACTGACGCATCAGCCCAGCGCATTCGTCCTCGAGGACGCCGGCAATCACTTCAACGCTTTGACCGAGACGTGCGTCTCGCAAGAGATCATAACGAGAACCGGCAGCGCCCACTCGTTCGTCCCACGCACCAAACACAACTCGAGGAATTCGAGCCGCCTGAATCGCTCCCGCGCACATCGCGCAAGGTTCAAGCGTGACCACCAGGGTTAGGTCGGTCAGGTGCCAGTTTTCATCCAGGGCAGCGGCTGCTCGCATTGCCACAATCTCCGCATGAGCGGTTGGATCGCCAGAAAGTTCGCGCTCATTCTTGCCAACCGCAACCACCTCGCCGGCAGGGTTCAAAAGAACAGCACCAACCGGAACATCTCCCGACTCCGAAACCGCTAGATGCGCCAAAGCCAGCGCTTCACGCATCGGCTCATTCCATCGGGCGGTTGTCATGCCTCAAGCCTAGCGAAGCGATAGATTTGAGCCATGCGAGTTCACGTAGCCGACCACCCATTGATCACCCACAAGCTCACCGTTTTGCGCGACAAAAACACCCCGAGCCCGGTCTTCCGCCAACTGGTTGAAGAGCTGGTGACCCTGCTCGCCTACGAGGCCACTCGCGATATCCGCGTGGACGAAGTGACCATCGAGACTCCAGTTTCCAAGGCCAAAGGCGTGAAGCTTTCCCAGCCGCGACCAATCATCGTACCGATTCTTCGTGCCGGTCTAGGAATGCTCGAGGGAATCGTGAAACTACTCCCAACCGCAACCGTTGGCTTCCTCGGCATCAAGCGAAACGAAGAGACCCTAGAACCGATTACCTACGCCAACCGCCTGCCAGAAGATCTTTCCGGCCGACAGGTTTACATCATCGACCCGATGCTGGCCACCGGCGGAACCCTGATTGACTCCATCGACTACGTCTTCGAACGAGGCGCAACCGAGGTCACCTGCATCTGTCTTCTAGGAGCACCGGAAGGTGTCGAAGCGGTTCGCAAACACGTTGGCGACAGGAACGTCAACATCGTCCTAGGTGCACTCGATGAGAAGCTCAACGAACTCGGCTACATCGTGCCAGGTCTGGGCGATGCCGGCGATCGTCTTTACGGGCTTGCCGACTAGTCGCCTATAATTTTTTCTATGACTGCAAACAACAACTCGATGGCTTCGGCTTCGGGCGTTTGCATGTGTATGCGAATGTGTCGCTAATCTCCGCTTGAGCACCGCTCGCCGATTAGAGACACCATCACCCCAGCTTTCGCCAATGACGGCAACCAAACTTTTCGCACACCAAAAAGGATTTTTAAATGACCGAAGAACTGAAGTCTGAAGCCAGAGGCTTCGCGCTCTATGTGGGTATTGATGAGCAACAGGCGATCGATGCCGGAGTTACTCTCACCGAACTTGTGAAGGCTTTGCGAGCAACGCTTGCCGAGAAGGTTCCAGGCGCCGAGACCTATGCGGCCGTGGCACTTGCACCTAAGGGCACTGGTGGTCGAAATGTGGATGTGGTTCGCACCGCTCTGCACGACCCTCGTGCCATCGACCAGCTGGTTCAGCGCACCGACACCGATGACGAAACCGAGGACGGCGTGGTGGTTGACCTGTCGCGTCGCCGCGTGCTGGTGAATGGAGAGAACGCTGAGCTAACCGAGAAGGAGTTCGAGCTTCTGAACTACCTGATTG
>JBDKLA010000104.1:0-17866 GCA_039795835.1 Actinomycetota bacterium
CCATGCTTACCGGCCCGCAGAACATGCCTGTATTCAACGATGCAAACCTGACTCCGACGGACAAGAAGGACATCATCACCTACTTGACCTACGTTCAGACCCACCAGTCAGCTGGCGGTTACGAGCTGGGCAACCTCGGTCCGGTCGTGGAAGGTCTATTCATTTGGATCTTCGCCCTAGGTTTCATCATCGCAATCACCATTTGGCTCGGCGCCAAGTCAAACTAAGTTTCGAAATAAAGGGAGTTAATCAGTGAGCGACAGCAAGAGCATCGCATCTGCGAAGGGTTCTCAAGAGCCTGAGCACGACTATGCAACTGGCCTAGCGGTTATCGCACCTGACAAGGTTGCTGACCCAGGCCTGGAGCCGCACCGCGTTCGCATGACCGACAAGAGCGTCAAGCACGAGCGTGCCGCAGTGCGTCAAGTTGCCGGTTTGTTCACGATCTCGATCATCGGAAGCATCTTCTCGATCTGGGCTTACTACGCATTCCCATTCGAGGACTCAAACGCTAGCTCACTGCGCATCAACACTCTTTTCCTAGGACTGGGTATCGCACTGGGACTCTTCGGTATCGGAATCGGTGCTGTTCACTGGGCCAAGACTCTTATGCCAGACGCTGAGGTTTCTGAGGAACGCCACCTAACTCGCGGAAGCGAAGAGGTTCGCGCAGCTGCTCTAGAGGTAATCCGCCTAGCCGACCAGGAATCTGGCTTCTCACGTCGCAAGCTGATCCGTCGCACTCTATACGGAGCGCTAGCTCTGTTCCCAATCCCTGCGATCGTTCTCTTTACCGACTTGGGTCCAAACCCTAAGGACTCGCTGCACCACACCATGTGGGGTCAGAAGAAGAACACTCGCCTAACCCGCGACCCAGACGGCACTCCAATCAAGGCGTCAGACGTTCAGATTGGGTCGGTTTTCCACGTAATCCCTGAAGGACTCGACAAGCTTGAGGCTCCTCACATGCTGAACGAAAAGGCCAAGGCTGCCGTTCTTTTGGTGCGCCTTGACCCAAGTGACATCAAGAGCGACAAAGAGCGCGAGTGGGGCTACGACGGTATCGTTGCCTACTCGAAGATTTGTACCCACGTTGGCTGCCCGGTAGCGCTTTACGAGCAGCACACTCACCACCTGCTATGCCCTTGCCACCAGTCGACCTTCGACTTGGCAGAGGACTGCAAGGTTGTTTTCGGCCCTGCGAGCCGACCACTACCTCAGTTGAAGATTGAGGTCGACGCAGAGGGTTACCTAATTGCACCTGGCGATTTCGCCGAACCTGTTGGTCCAAGCTTCTGGGAGCGTAAGGCATGAGTAACGCAGCAACTGCAAAGAAAAAGGGTGGTTTCCTAGCCGGAACCGCCAACTACCTCGACGAGCGTGTAGGTATTGCCGGTATCGTCAAGGATTTCGGTCGCAAGATCTTCCCTGACCACTGGTCGTTCATGCTCGGTGAAGTTGCCCTATACAGCTTCCTAGTGTTGCTACTATCTGGAACCTTCCTAACCTTCTTCTTCAACCCAACGATGGC
This sequence comes from Actinomycetota bacterium, assembly GCA_039795835.1. Classification (GTDB taxonomy): domain Bacteria; phylum Actinomycetota; class Actinomycetes; order Actinomycetales; family Microbacteriaceae; genus Rhodoluna. The sequence goes on from JBDKLA010000104.1 coordinate 1,532, forward strand.
TGAAACCACCTACGACGGTGTATTCGGGCCGCTAAAGGGTGCCCACATGTCGAGCGCTTACGCGTCGACCCTGGACATCTCGTTTGAGGTTCGTGGCGGTCTCCTAATGCGTCAGGTACACCACTGGGCCGCTCTCCTATTCGTAGCAGCCGCTGGTCTGCACATGCTCCGTGTGTTCTTCACCGGTGCATTCCGCAAGCCACGTGAAATCAACTGGGTTGTTGGTTTCATGCTGTTCATTCTAGGAATGGCCGGCGGTTTCACCGGTTACTCACTTCCAGACGACCTACTTTCGGGTAACGGTCTACGAATCATCGATGGAATGCTTAAGGGTCTTCCATGGATTGGTTCATACACCTCTTCCCTGCTGTTCGGAGGAGAGTTCCCTGGAAACCAGATCATTCCTCGCCTTTACAGCCTTCACATCATGATTGTGCCTGCGCTGATTCTGGTGTTCTTGGTGATCCACCTCTTCATGGTGGTCATCCACAAGCACACCCACTACTCGGGCCCAGGTAAGAAAGACACCAACGTTGTTGGTTACCCACTTATGCCTGTCTACGTTGCCAAGGCTGGTGGATTCTTCTTCATCATCTTCGGTGTCATCATGCTCACCGCAGCTCTGTTCACCATCAACCCGGTTTGGAACTACGGAAGCTACGACCCATCGCCAGTTTCCGCTGGTACCCAGCCTGACTGGTACATCGGATTCCTCGATGGCGCACTTCGTTTGGCTCCGACCGGAATCGAAACCACCGTTGGCACCGCAACACTTTCTTGGAACATCCTGCTTCCAATGATCGTTGGCGTGGGTCTTCTAGGTGTTGTAGCGGTCTACCCATTCATCGAAGGTTGGATCACAGGCGACAAGCGCGAACACCACGTTCTCGACCGCCCTCGAAACGCACCAACCCGTACCGCTATCGGTGCCGCCGGAGTTACCTTCTACGCAGTTCTTTGGGCTGGTGCTGGTACCGACTTGATTGCAACTAACTTCAAGATGTCGCTAAACCACGTGCTAACAACGATGCAGATTCTGCTCTTCGTTGGACCGGTATTTGCATACATCGTCACCAAGCGTCTGTGCCTATCGCTTCAGCGCAAGGACCGCGAGATCGTTCTTCACGGTCACGAAAGTGGACGCATTGTTCGTCTTCCTCACGGTGAATACGTCGAGGTTCACGAGCCTGCAGACGCTTACCAGATCTGGAAGCTGACCGACTTCAAGGAATACGCTCCTACCCTGGCTCGACCAAACGCAAAGGGTGTAATCACTATTCGTGCTCGCATCCGTTCGGCCCTTTCGAAGATGTTCTTCGAGGACCGCGTAAGTCCGGTCAGCAAGACCGAACTAGAGGCCGCAAAGCACCACGCAGAGCTGCACTAAGTTCCAAACTTCTGAGGCGTCCAGGCTGGTACTGGGCGCCTCAAAGCTTTAAAGGCTATGTGTTTTAGACTGCCATGGTGAGCAAACTTTACTTCCGACATGGTGCCATGAACAGTGGCAAAAGCACCGCCCTACTTCAAGTTGCCTTCAACTATGAGGAACGCGGTCAGAAGGTTCTGCTCACCAAACCTGCCGTAGACACCAAAGGCGATTCAAAGGTAGTCAGTCGCCTCGGCATGGTGCGAAATGTCGACTTCCTCACTCTTCCAAACGATGACCTAAGAGCATCCGTTAGAGAACACGCACAAGCCAGCAAGGTCGATTGCTTACTAATTGATGAAGCCCAATTTCTTACGAGAGCGCAAGTCGACCAAGCCATGGAAATTGCCGTACTGGACAACATCCCTGTGCTGGCATACGGAATTCGTACCGACTTCCTAACTAACGGTTTTCCTGGAAGTATTCGCCTATTGGAAATCGCTCATTCGCTCGAAGAATTGAAAACGATATGTCGTTGCGGCAAGAAGGCTCTATTCAACGCTCGACTCAAGAACGGCGTCTTCGTATTTGACGGCGATCAGGTTGCCATCGACGGCGATCAGGTAACCTACGAATCACTATGCCCAAGCTGCTACTACCGCGAACTCGGTAAGACCAAATGATTCAAACCCTTAGAGAGCTTAGAGAAATACCTAGGTTCTATCAGTTCTTTACCGCTCGAACGATTTCTAATTTCGGCAATGGTATCTCGCCGGTTGCATTGGCTTTTGGTGTCCTAGGAATCGATGGAGCCAATGCTGGATCGCTAAGTGCGGTTCAGGGCGCTCGAACTCTTCCGATCCTGCTACTGCTCATCGTTGGTGGCACGATTGCCGACAAATATGGCCGTGCGAAGGTCATGGGCCTCGCCGACATGTGGTTGAGCGCACTCATCTTGATCGCTGCAATTGCCTTCATTAGTGGGCATGCCTCGGTTTGGCTTTTGGTTGTGGTTGGGCTGCTAGCAGGTTTGCTAAATGGCATTTGGTACCCAGCTTTTGCCGGTCTGATGCCGATCATCGTTCCCGAGGAAAGCCTCCAAAAGGCTAATGCGGCTACCGGTTTCGGTTCGAATGTTGCCTTCATGTTGGGTACTGCGAGCGGAGGTTTCATCGTTGCTACCTTCAACGTCGGTTGGGCGCTTGCGATTGATGCACTTACCTTCCTGATTGCGGGCGCACTGGTCTATCCCCTTTCCAAACTCCCCCAGCGCGGCATGGCCGAAGAAGGCGAAAAGGTTAATTTCTTAAAGGAACTGAAGCTTGGCTGGAAAGAATTCTCCAGCCGCTCATGGCTAGTTGCAGTGGTTATTGGGTTTGCGTTCCTGAACATGACGTTCGAGGCTGTTTGGGCCGTTCTAGGCGCAATTCAGAGCCAGAAACACTACTCCGGTGCAACAACCTGGGGTTTGATTTTGGGTTTCATGAGCCTTGGCTTCCTTTTGGGAACAATCATCGCCAATAAAGCTCGCCCAAAACACCCTTTGAGACTCATTGTCAGCCTTATGCTTACCGAGCCGATCTTCCTACTCGTCTTTGGCACTCAGCAGCCACTGCCGCTGGTTCTGATCAGCGCTGTGGCATTCGGTATCGCCATGGACCTGTTCTACGTTATGTGGGCTACTACCATTCAGCAGAACATTCCTTCGGAAGCTCTCTCGAGGGTTAATTCCTATGACTCATTCGGTTCGTTTGTTTTCGGGCCGATCGGTATTTTGATTGCCGGGCCGATCGCCATAGCAATTGGCACAAACCAGACCATGGTGGCTGGTTCAGTTATCGCTACTTTGGCTCTGGTGGGATGCCTCATGGTCCCAGGTGTTCGCAATCTAGAAGCGAAATTCAACGACTAGACGATTTGTATCCAGTAACGCCGTTTCCAAACGCCGTGATGGAATAGCTTGTTTTCCAATACACCGCGATTGGCTTCGATGACCTTTTGGGATCCCACGTTGTCGTCGTCGCAGGTTACCAGCGCTCGCTCTAGACCGATGCTCTTGCTGTATTCCAAAGCCTGCTTCAACATTTCCGTTGCATAGCCATTTCGGCGAAAACCCGGCCTGACCATGTAGCCAATGTGACCGCCGTAGTTCTCAAGGAAGTCATTAAGTTCATGCCTGATTGAAACGCGCCCCACAATGTGTCCGCCAACTTGGGCCACGAAAAAAGTCGCGGGAACATGCCCTTCAGTTAGGTTTCGACCAAGTGAGTAGTCGATGACTCGACGAATGTAACCATCGAAATCTGTATCGTCCTCTGAAAAATCATTTAAGAGGAATTCGTCATGGCCCTCTGATGCCAATTCTCTATGGGCGGCGAGCAACGAGAGCTGATCAGCCACAGTTGGCATTCTCAAAATCATCATGTGGGGAGTACGGGACTTGAACCCGTGACCGACGGATTATGAGTCCGCTGCTCTAACCGGCTGAGCTAACTCCCCTAGTCACAAGTAACTAGCCTAGTCGTCTCTGCGAATGCGTTCGAGAACCCTTCTAAGTGAACTACTGAGACGTTTCCTAGCCTTACGACCACGGCGTTCGATCGAGAATCGCACATCGCCAAAGGTCTCAACTACGCTTCCGCGCACGTCGTCGAGGCGCTCAATCACACCGCTGGTGCCACGTTCGAGCGACCTAGAACTTCTACGCACGAACTCAGTGAAACGCTTTGTGGTCGTTAGAGGAGCCTCGTAGTCGGGCTCGTTATCCAACGTGGTACCAAGAACTTCCAGGCCCTTGTAGAGGCGCTCGTAGACGTTTACGGTATCGGATAGATCGTGCGCCTGAACAAGAAGCTTGGAACCCCTGGCCATCGCGTTGAACTCCTTGTGGCTGAGCGAAAAAAGACGTTGCACGGCGTTGGCGAGCTCAGAGGGTGAATCCGGCTTGAACAGGTAACCATTCTCCCCGTCGTGCACCAAGTGTGGAAGAGCAAGCGCATTAGCGGCAATGATTGGACGCCCTGCCGCCATCGCCTCCAATGTTGCCATTGATTGAAGCTCCTGCGTTGAAGGCATCACGAAGGCCGACGCCTCCCCTAGTTTGGAGATGAGTTCCTCGTCGGTGAGGTTGCCTAAGAATTTGACTTTTGAATCAATTCCAAGCTCTGAGGCTAGTTTTAGAAGTTCGTAGTCCTGAGAACCTGAACCAATAATCTCGAGTGTGAAATCCTTTGGAAGTTTCGCAAAGGCTTCCAGCAGCACGTAAACATGCTTTTCTCGATCCAAACGACCAACATACAAAAGACGTTTATCGGCCTGTTTTGGCTCCGGGAGGTCGGCATAAAGGTCGATCTCAACTCCGCCTGAGATTGGATAAACATTTACACCCTTGACCACAGATTCCAACATCTGTGCTGCTCGTTTGGTTGGAGCTGAAATTGCATCGGCCGAACGGAAAACCCTAGCGGCATCTGTAAGCAACATCCTGGTAAGGAAATTCTTGACGAACTGTGGAGCAAGAATCGTGTTCTCAACGATGTTTTGAGCATCGATGTGGCTGGTGGCAATAAGCCTTACTCCTAGCGACTTAGCCGAGATTGCCGCGTGGTGTCCGATGTTGATGTGCGATTGTACGTGCACGACGTCGGGGTTAATTGCCTTGAAAAGGCCCTGCAAACGTCTGGTGAGGCGAATCGGGCTGACGAATCGCTGTGTTGGCTGAAAAGGAATTCGATAACTCTTCAAGCGGTGGATCACCAGCGGAACACCATCGTGTTGCTCTCGAAAAGTGCCGTAAAGTTTGGAAGTTGCCGGGGCCACAACATGGACCTCGTAACCGCGATTCTGCAGTTGGACAGCAAGGTTTTTAGAGAAGGTTGCCGTACCATTTCGGTCAGGCGCGAAGGTGTCGCAAGCAATCAAGACTTTCAATGTCATGAACGTTGCGCTTTCAATTCAGGGTGCACCCGGGACAGCAGCCAGACCCCGGTAGCCGCCACTGCACCGCTAGCCGCAAATACGATTGCGATCAACGGATTGTCGGCGGCTTGAGCCGCCTCGCCAAGAACGATGATTCCAATTGAGACTGCCACCATTGGATCAACCACGGTGAGACCAGCGATTACTAAATCTGGTGGGCCGGAGGCGTAAGCGTTTTGCACAAACCAGCCGCCAAGAGCCATCGCTAGCAGAGCTGCAACGAGGCAAACTACGGTTAGCCATTCAAAGTGTGACTGCTGAATACGCTGGATAACTGACTTCACAAGCGTTGCCAGAATGCCGTAGAGAAGGCCGGCTCCAAGAATGAATGTAAGAGCGTTCATCTTTTGGCGTTGCACCAGGAAAACCGCACCGAGAACCAACAGCAAGACCCCAAGGATCGAAAGAATTACCACTAGGTTTCCATCAGAAAGTTGCTTCTGATCGGAAGCAATTCCCGTGGCCAAAGACACGAAAGTTGCGATGCCTCCGGTGCAGAGCGAAATGGCAACCCAGGTTGCTTTAGTGATTCGAGTCTTAGTGGCGCGGGCGTTCAAAAGTGAGGTAATTACGAGTGCAAGAGCACCGATCGGTTGAACCACAATCAATGGCGCCATGGTGAGTGCAGCAATCTGACAGCATGCTCCAAGCACTAGGAAACCCATTCCCCCGAGCCAACGCGGATTGCGGATGAGTTCGAGAATGTGCCCGAGGCCCACTCCCTTTTTTTCGCCCTTTTCCTTGTCGGTGTTTTTCTCAACGGAATCGTTCTGAAACTGAGCACCGAACGCTAGCGCTACGGCTGCGAGGAGAGACAAAATGATAGCCAGGGCGCGTAACATGAATCTCCTAAATACTCCTGCTTAAGCCTAACCACTAGGGCATCCATGGTGACCTAGGCTGGGTATCATTTTCTGGTGACCATTAGACCTATCGTTATCGCCGGTGAGCCGGTTTTACACACCCGAGCAGCCGAAGTAACCGAATTCAATGAGGAACTTGCAAAGCTCGTTGCCGACATGTACGAGACGATGGACAAAGCGCCCGGAGTTGGATTGGCGGCACCTCAGGTTGGTGTTGGTCAGCGCATTTTTGTCTATGACTACGCCGACGACGAGGGCAATCCCCGTCGTGGTGAAGTAATCAATCCAGTCATCCAATTAGGTCCAATTTCTAAGCAACCTGCCGATGAAGACACCGAGGTCGAAGGTTGCCTATCGGCACCCGGGGAACGGTTCCCTCTAAAGAGGGCCGAATGGGCAATCGTCGATGGAGTTAACCTCAATAATGAGCCGGTACACATCGAAGCAACCGGTTGGTTCGCCCGAATCATGCAACACGAGTTCGACCACCTCGATGGAACTCTCTATCTCGACAAGTTGGCAAAAGAGTGGCACAAAGAGCGAAAGCTCATGTACGCCGAAAATGAGTGGGGTCTACCTGGCAAGTCTTGGCTTCCAGGGCGCGACAACCTAGAAGGCTAGGCGCAGCAAAGCTGCAGTTGCTCCAGCAACAATTACGATCACGATAAAAGGCACCTTGAATCGCAACAGGATAACCGCGATCAGCAGTGCCGGTACCCGCGCGTCAAACTCGATCTTCTGGCTTGAAACGAAGGTTTGGACACCGACCAAGCCGCTGAGCAGCCCGATGGTTAAGAACCCGGCAAATGTGGAAAGCTTCTTCGATTCCAAGAATCTTGCGGGAAGCACGTAGCCGAGGAATTTCCAACTGAATACGGCAAGGGAGCCGACCAGCACGGCAATCCAGGGAGTCATTTCTTTCTCCCCTCGAACCAAAAACCAATTAGTACCGCGATCAATGCGCCGGCCAGAACCGGGAAGCCAGAGGGTAAAACGAGAGCAAAAAGGCAGCCTAGGACAATTGAACAGGCTGCAATCAGTGCGCCAATCGAATTTTGAATCCGTGGCCAAACCAAAGCAAATAGAGCTGCCGCCGCTGCCGCATCCAACCCGAATACCTTTGGGTCGCTAACCACCCCACCGAGCAATGCACCGATCACCGTTGCCGAATTCCAAAACACGAAGACCGAAATCCCAGTAAGCCAAAAGCCGGCTCGCTGCTCTTTTGGCCCGGTCCTGGACGTTGAAACCGCGGTACTTTCATCGATGGTTAGCTGGGATGCAAGGATCTTCATGAATCCACGTGGTCCAACTGTCGGCGCGAGCGAGAGCGCGTAGAAGCCGTTACGGATGCCGACCAACCAGGCCGAAGTGATTGCCGCCGGGAGTGCAGCCAATCCCCCGCTTGCGAAAACCGCGACGAATGCGAACTGAGAACCACCGGAGAACATCAAGACACTCAGCGCGATGGTTTGCCAAATATCAAACCCTGCCGTTACCGAGAGAGCGCCGAACGATACACCGTAGATACCTACGGCAAAGCCGACACTGAGAGCAACCGACCCGACCGGCCCCTTACCCAAACTCATTTGCGAGCTCCGAGAAGATACATACAGAGTTGATTTCTAGAGGTGAACCCCGCTGTGGCAACTAGTCCATCAATTAGCTGAGTGACTCGCGTTCTGGCCGAGTCAAACTCTTTGGCAATGTCCTGATCCTTGGTTCCAGCGGAAAATAACTCAACCATCTTGACCTGTTGCTCCGTAAGGGATGCGAGTTGAACCTCGAGTTTGGCATTAGACTCCAGTGGTCCAAACTTACTGACCAGCTCCCGAAGATTAGCAACATCAACCACATGGTCTTTCTTGGTAACTCGCTTAGTTAGTTCAACGAAACGCTCTCCCGATTCATCGAGACCAACGAACTCCTGCGCCCCAGCTTGAAGCGCTGCGAAACGTAGTCGCTCGTCCGAGAATGCGTTGTAGGCAATTACGGCACAATCGTTCTTGGCATCGGCTAAGGCTGCACAGAGTGACTTTATGAATTGGTCCCCTCGAATTCGATGCTGGCTTGGTCCAACCACAAGGACGTCAACCAAGTAATCCGGAGCGCGCTCTATCGCTAAAGCTGGATCAGACTCTTCGAAGACCACTTTCATTGTTGGTTGGGCATTGAAGATCATGGCGCGACCAGATCTCACCAACTCATTCGAGTCGATTAGACCGATTCGGTAATCCACTAGTCTTCCTGGATCGCTAGCGACTTCAGGTTAGGGAAGATTGCTGAAAGCGTGAAACCAACGCCGGCAACCTTATTGGCCTCAATACGTCCCTTGTAAATTGCGGCGCGATCGCGAAGGGCAGCCAACGTTGCGCCATCAAATTCGCTAACCAAGCTCTCAAGATCTTCCTCGACACCATAACCTTCAACAAGTTCACCGAGACCCGCCTTCTGGCGGTTTGTTACTTCGATTCCGTTGTCCTTGATGAGAATTTGCAGGCCGTCCTCGACCCAAAGGAAATCAACGCCAATTTCGGTACCGATTGGGGTGTGCTTGCGAACATTCTTGAGCGCTTCAAAGACAATCTTGTACACGCACAATTCCATGCCCTCATTTAGGGCGAAGCTTTCCCCCTGCTGTGAGATAACGGTGTTGTAACCAAGCTCGCGATAGGCGACTGCGAGATCGTTCAAGTCTGAAATCTTGAAACTTGCGACATCGGAAATGATGGCCGAATTCAGATAGTCGTAAAGCCTTCTAAGTTCAGCTTGCGCCGCTCGACCCGCTTCGTGAGACCGTTCGAGAATTCTGGTAGCTGCAGACGGGTCACTTGAAACAGCGTAGCGGCCGCCTTCGGTAACGCTCACCACCGCGCTAATACGCTGAACCAAGAGTTCACTCAGATCCTTGGCGATCTCGAGGCGTTCGTTCTGCTTGGCGATCTCGAGGCGAAGGCGACCTGAAGTAATGGCGGCTTGAGCCTTGTCTAAAGGGGAACCAATGTGTTCGACTCGAATGAAAGTGAGTCGACCTAGTGCCTGTGCCAAGGCGAAAGAAAGACCAACAAACCCGACGATCTGGATAAGCCCTTTTGCACGCAGGAACTCGGTGTCTGCCTTCAAGTATCCAAGTGTGAAACCGAGGACGAGAGAGGCAAGGACGCTTGCTAAAACAAGGAAAGTGCGCTGCACCCGGCTTCCGAATAGCGCTACGGCGAATACAACAATGGCAATTACCGCAACCGAAAGTTCAACATTATTAGAGCCCCAGGCCATCAGGTAAGAGCTGATTGGAATGAGCGGGAGCGCTACCCAAGTGAATTTACGGCTCGCAAAAAGCGCAACTGCGATAGTGAACGAGAAGACCAGCCCGAAGACGTTTTGATTGAGAAGTTCGATGCCACCTGAGATGCTAAAAAGAACGGCTGCATAAAGAGAGATAGAGAGCCATTTGCGGTCAAGGATCCAGCGAATCATTTACTGGCCTCCAGTGTCTTGACCTTTTGGCTCCCCGGCTTGGACTCGAACCAAGAACCTATCGGTTAACAGCCGATTGCTCTGCCAATTGAGCTACCGAGGAATGTTGCTTACGCAGTGTCTAACATTACCAAACTTTTTAGCGCTGTGCTCGCAGAGTTACCAGTTCTGTGTCGAGTTCAACAAGTTTTCTGGCTATCTGATCGGCCTCGCTGTTTTTGTGAGCCGCCTGAGCTTGAGCTAATGCCGAAATCAGGAATTGCTTTTCAAACTCTACGGTTTGGAGAAGCGCTCCTTGCAACACTCCCCTCGCGTATTCCTGCCGTCCAGCATCATCCACGATTGGCAACCTCGCCAGAAGGATCTCACGCCAGGTAGAAGCCAGTTCGCCATCCAGATCAGCAGAAACTCTGTTTTGGGTATCTGGTTCACCGAAGTGCTTCAACAGAGCTTTTGAGATTGCAACGTGTCTAGGGGCTGAAAAATAGCTGCGGAAAATTCTCTGGAGGGCTGAACGATCGCAGAATTGCGGAAGTTGGGCAACCACTTCGAGCAACCAACGTTCACGTCGATTGATTGGGTCATTGAGATTTACCGGCGGTAGGCCGGTTTGAGTTTGTTCGGAAACTTCAGACTTTGCCTGTGGAATAACGTTTGCTCGGCGAACACCTTTGGCGAGATCAGAAACCATCTGATTTACTGCTGCTCGGTCGACCAGGGTGATCTCCGAAAGGTGCTTTTCGTATGAGGACCTGAGAATCGGGTCTGTGATTTCCGCAACAATTCCTGCTGCCGCACGAACCGCAGCTACCTGGCCATCTCTGCTGGCGAGATCGAATTTGCCAACTGCCCGCTCGATAGCGAATTCGACCAGAGGACGCTTTGCTTCGATCATTGAGACGATTGCTGCGTCTCCGCGTTCATTGCGAAGATCGCAAGGATCGAGGCCGTCTGGTCCGATGGCGATGTAAGTTAGCGCGTTGAATTTCTGAGCGGATGCAAAGGCTCGCATTGCCGCTTTTTGACCCGCTTCATCGGGATCGAAGTTGAAAATCACTTCCGCAGGCTTCTGGTTGTCGGAAACCAAAATTCGGTTTAGAACTTTAATGTGGTCGTCGCCAAACGCGGTTCCACAGGTTGCCACCGCAGTGGTGATTCCAGCCAGGTGGCACGCCATGACGTCGGTGTAACCTTCGACCACAACGACCTGCTGAGACTTGGATATTTCACGCTTCGCAAGATCAATTCCATACAGAACACTGGACTTGTGGTAAACCGGCGTCTCACTGGTGTTTAGGTATTTTGGCCCCTGGTCGTCCTCGAAAATCTTTCGAGCACCGAAACCGATGACCGCATTGGTGCTGTCTCGGATCGGCCAGATCAAACGTCCACGGAAGCGGTCGTAGCAACCTTTGTCTTTCTTACTGGCAAGGGCAGCCGTGATGAGTTCCTCTTCGGTGAATCCAAGAGTCTTGAGGTGATCCGACAAGCCGGTCCAGCCCTTAGGAGCCCAACCAACGCCGAATTTCTCAGCGGCCGCTTTATCGAAACCGCGTCCCTGTAGAAAAAGACGTCCAGGCTCTGCTTCTGGGTCATCCAACTTGGACGCAAAAAACTTCGCAGCCGCCAAATTTGCTTCGAGAACTCGTGCACGTACGGAAAGCTCAGGGCTGGATTGCCCACCTTCTTCGAAGTGAAGTTGGTAACCGACTCGGGCAGCCAACTTCTCAACGGCCTCAACGAAATTGAGTGAATCGATTCGATTCAAGAACTGGAAAAGGTTCCCCCCTTCACCGCAGCCAAAGCAGTGCCAAACGTTTTTGGTTGCCGACACCCCGAACGAGGGAGACTTTTCACCGTGAAAAGGACACAAGCCCTTGTACTCGCCATTGCCAGAAGCTTTGAGAGCAACGTAATCGCCAACTACCTCAACGATTGAAACCCGAGAAAGTACCTCATCGATGTCGGATTGCGGGATGCGCTTTGCCATTAGTCAGCACTTCCCTTCAATCGCTTGTGAAGATTGATTGCACCCTGATCGGTTAGGCAGGCAACCTGATCCACAATCACACGATACCGTTCGGTTTCGTTAGAAGCCTTCGACCATGCCAATCGGCAGTAGCTATCAAGTTCGGTACCGTTCGCAGCCAAAAGTAGGTCGGCAAGTTCGGTTAGAAGTTCACGCTGGCGCTCGTAATACTCACGACGTGACTCGTGTGACATAAGGAATGAAGAGACTAAGCCCTTGAGCACGGCGATCTCAGACCTAACCTCAGCTGGAACTATCAAATCTGCACGGTAGCGAGTGAGCAGCCCGGTGTGGCTTTCAAAGGTCGCGTCGACGGTTCTAGAAACGAATGAGCCAATCAGAGCGCTGGTTAGGTTTTTGAGGTCTCCGTGGGCGCGGTCGCTTCCATCGAACGAAACCAGCCATTCGTCAAGTTTTTGAAGGCGGCTTAGGGCGTCATCTAACTCGGTAGCCGTCTGGGATGAGCCAGCCCATTCCAACATGTCGTTGATGAGTTGTTTTCGGTGCTGAGCATCGCTAATCTCATCAAGCTTGATAAAGCCCTCGACGATGGCATCCTCGTAGTCATGGACGGAGTAGGCAACGTCGTCTGCGAAGTCCATTACCTGAGCTTCCATGCTCTTACGGCGTTCAGGAGCCCCGGTACGTAGCCAGCTGAAAACCGGGAGGTCATCGTCGTAGACGCCAAATTTACTAGACCTTGAACCAGCACCGTCGTCGAATACGCTGTTTTCGCGAGACCACGGATACTTACAAGCAGCGTCTAGTGCCGCCCTGGTTAGGTTGAGGCCGAGCGGGCTGCCATCTGGAGCGAAGACTTTTGGTTCGATTCGAGTAAGAAGTCGTAAGGTTTGTGCGTTACCCTCGAAACCACCAAAATCAACCGACCAGTCGTTGAGCGCCTTTTCACCATTGTGACCGAATGGTGGGTGGCCGAGGTCGTGGGCAAGACAGGCCATGTCTACAAGATCTGGATCAATTCCGAGAGTAGAGGCCATCTCGCGGCCGATTTGGGCCACCTCAAGCGAGTGGGTCAAACGAGTTCTAGCAAAATCACCAGATGTGGGAGAAAGCACCTGGGTCTTGGCACCTAAGCGTCTAAGTGCTGAAGAATGCAGTACCCGGGCACGATCTCGACTGAACTCATTTCGCCTCTGAGTACCACTACGCACCTCAGTGAGCATGCGTTCTTCGTCGACTAGCCCGTAGCCGAGTCGCGGAAGACTAACCACCCGAAACTCCGATCTCGGCATCGAGCAAGACCGCACTGGCCTTGGAATCCAGCGTTCTGGAACTGAGCCAGTTCTCAGGCAGGGAGCACACCTTGGCTGACCCGAGGCGTCCGCGCGGACCTTCGGCTTCGGCGCCAGGATAAGGCGCCTCGGCGTCTAAGGTTGCAAGAATTTCGTCCATGTGGTCGAGCGATTGAACCTGTGCGAGCGATGCGCGGAATTCGCCGCCAACCGGGTAACCCTTGAAGTACCAGGCCACGTGTTTGCGAATGTCACGGCAGGCGTGGGTTTCATCTTCAAAGAACTCAACCAAAAGCTCTGCGTGTCGCTTGAAGGCACGACCAACCTCGCCGAGATTCGGCTGAATCGGGTTGATTGCCGCCTGGGAATTTGGATCGCGCTGGTACTCGTCAAAGGCCGCCTGAAGGTCTCCAAAAAGCCATGGACGACCAAGACAGCCACGACCAACTACGACGCCGTCTACGCCGGTTTCACGCATCATTCGAATGGCATCAGCAGCCGACCAAATGTCGCCATTTCCTAGAACCTGAACATCGGGAAGTGCTTCACGTAGGGTGGCGATGGCTCCCCAGTCGGCGTTGCCACTGTAGTAATCGCTTGCGGTACGACCGTGTAGTGCGATGGCAGTAACTCCGGCATCGCGAGCAGCCTTACCAGCGTCGAGATAGGTCAGGTGGTCGGCGTCGATTCCCTTGCGCATTTTGACCGTGAGGGGAACCTCGCCGGCAGCCTTTACCGCAGCATTCACGATGGCCGAAAACAGATCAGACTTCCAAGGTAGGGCTGCTCCCCCACCCTTGCGAGTAACCTTTGGAACTGGGCAGCCAAAGTTGAGGTCAATGTGATCGGCGCGATCTTCAGCGACCAACATGGTTACCGCTTCGGCGATGGTTTTTGGATCTACACCGTAAAGCTGAACCGATCGAATGTCTTCGCTTTCGTGGTGCCCAACCAGCCTCAGGGACTCTTCGGTTCGCTCAACCAGCGCCCGAGAGGTGACCATTTCGGAAACGTATAGACCTCCGCCGAACTCGCGGCAAAGCCTGCGAAAGGCGGTGTTGGTGATTCCAGCCATTGGAGCCAGCACTACGGGAGTTGCGATTGCAAGTTTCCCGTATTGAAGTGCTGGCTTTTGGCTGACCTGAGTCACGTTGCTAGCCGATTAGTCTTTCTGCCAGGTAACCGCGGAGCTTGTCTAGCGAGACGCGCTCCTGCTGCATGGTGTCGCGTTCGCGCACAGTAACCGCCTGATCCTCAAGGGTGTCGAAGTCTACGGTGATGCAGAACGGTGTACCGATTTCGTCTTGGCGACGGTAGCGGCGACCGATGGCTCCCGAATCATCGAAGTCAATGTTCCAGTAACCGCGCAACTCTTGCGCGAGGTTTCGCGCAATTGGTGATAGTTCTTCGTTACGGCTCAGTGGCAGTACCGCAGCCTTGACTGGTGCTAGGCGGTAGTCGAGACGCAATACGGTGCGAACGTCAACGCCACCCTTGGTGTTTGGCGCTTCGTCCTCTGAGTAGGCATCCACTAGGAAGGCCATTAGCGAACGGGTTAGGCCGGCCGCAGGCTCGATTACGTATGGGGTCCAACGCTCGTTCTTGCCCTGGTCGAAGTAGCTTAAGTCGGTTCCAGATTCGCGCGAGTGCGTGGTGAGATCGAAGTCGGTGCGGTTAGCGATACCCTCTAGTTCGCCAAACTCGCTACCTGGGAAGCCGAACTTGTACTCGATGTCAACGGTGCGCTTCGAGTAGTGTGAAAGCTTTTCCTTGGCGTGCTCATAGAGGCGAAGATTGTCTGGGTTGATTCCAAGATCGACGTACCAGTTCATACGCTGTTCGATCCAGTAGTCGTGCCACTGCTCATCGGTTCCCGGCTCAACGAAGAATTCCATCTCCATCTGCTCGAATTCACGGGTGCGGAAAATGAAGTTTCCAGGAGTGATTTCGTTACGGAACGACTTTCCAATTTGACCGATACCGAACGGCGGCTTCATTCGCGCAGCACCTAGGACGTTTGCAAAGTTCACAAAAATACCCTGTGCGGTCTCTGGACGAAGGTAGTGCAAGCCCTCCTCGGCTGCAACCGGACCTAGGAAAGTCTGAAGCAGACCGTTGAACGCCTTTGGTTCGGTCCAGGTGCCTTTACCACCACAGTTTGGGCAGGCGATGTCGGCCATGCTTTCTGGAGCGCGCCCCTTCTTTTCCTCGAAGGCTTCCTCGAGGTGGTCCTGGCGGAAGCGCTTGTGACAGCTGGTGCACTCAATCAGTGGGTCGGAGAACTCGCGAACGTGGCCGGAAGCCTCCCAGACCTTGCGAGGAAGAATGACCGATGAATCAAGCCCGACGATGTCGTCGCGGCTCTGAACCATGGTTCGCCACCACTGCTTCTTGATGTTTTCTTTTAGCTCAACACCAAGTGGTCCGTAGTCCCAGGCTGAGCGGCTACCGCCGTAAATCTCTCCTGCTTGAAAAACGAATCCGCGACGCTTCGCGAGTGAAATTACCGAATCTAGACGGTTTGGGGTGGCCACTTGAACTCCATGTTTCTACCGAATTACTGGATGTAAAACGATGCCTGTGAAGTCTCAATTCTACTTTGAACTAGGACCTTTTGGGCTGTCGATTGCCTTGCCAAAGCGCCTGGAACGATTACCGAAATCTTCGATTGCCTTCCAAAGGTGCTCGCGTCTGAAGTCTGGCCAGAGAGTGTCGTCGAATGAGAATTCGGCGTAGGCCGATTGCCAGAGCAGGAAGTTTGAGGTGCGCTGCTCCCCCGACGAACGAAGGAACAGATCCACATCTGGTAGTTCCGAAGTTTGCAGGTATCGTTGCACGGTTTTTTCGGTGATACTGCCGGGGCGAATCTTTCCGTTGGCAACGTCCTCGGTCATCTGATTCATTGCGTCCACAAGTTCGATTCGACCGCCGTAGTTCACACACATCGTAAGGGTGAGGGTTTTGTTTTTGGCGGTTAGCTTTTCTGCGTCCTGAAGTTCTTGAATGACGCTCGCCCATAGCTTCGGACGTCGACCAGCCCAACGAATTCGGACTCCCCAACCGTGAAGGGTGTCACGGCGCCTCTGCAAAACCTCGCGATTGAAGCCCATCAGGAATCGAACTTCTTCAGGAGAGCGCTTCCAGTTCTCGGTTGAGAAGGCATAGACGGTGAGGTATTTGACACCTGCTTGGATGGCACCCTCAACTACGTCCAGCAGAGCGGCTTCGCCCGCCTTGTGCCCTTCGACGCGAGTTAGCCCACGTTCGTTGGCCCAACGACCGTTTCCATCCATAACGATGGCAACGTGAGTTGGCACTTTGCTGAATTTAGGAACGTTCGACATGTTGTAGCGATTTTAGCCCTCGTTC
>JBDKLA010000105.1:0-6199 GCA_039795835.1 Actinomycetota bacterium
TCGCCAAAACGTTTGATGACTCTTTCAGTCCAATCCGGGTCTTCAAGAGCTGCGGTGCCGAGGTTTACACGAGTGGCACCGGCTTCGAGCGCTGCTTCAAGGCTGGCGTCGTCGCGGATACCGCCCGAAAGTTCGATCTTGACCTGGCTAGCCGCGTTTACAACTTCGCGGATGATGGCGCGGTTCTCTCCCCTGCCGAATGCAGCATCGAGGTCAACCAGGTGAATCCACTCGGCGCCGGCGTTGATCCAAGTCATGGCTGCTTCGACTGGGTCGCCATAGTCGGTTTCGGAACCGGCTTCACCCTGGGTTAGGCGTACCGCCTTGCCGTCGGCAACGTCTACTGCTGGAAGAAGTTCGAGGTAGTTTGTCATGGTTCCCTAAAAAGTGTTGAGCCAGTTGTTAAGAAGTTTGATTCCAGCCTGACCGGATTTCTCAGGGTGAAATTGGGTTGCCCAGAGCGGACCGACTTCGAGCGCGGAGACGAATCGGCTGCCATATTCCGTCCAAGTGACCTTCGGTGGTATGAATGCACCAATCGCCTCTAGCTCCCAGTTGCGAACGCCATAGGAGTGCACGAAGTAGAAGCGCTCATTCTCGATGCCCTCGAATAGTTTCGAACCTTCGGCGGCTTCAACCGTGTTCCATCCGATGTGAGGAAGCCTCGGGGCTTCGAGAAGTTCAACGGTACCTGGAAGCTGGCCAAGACCTGCTGCTTCGACGCCGTGCTCGAGACCTTTCTCTAACAGCACTTGAAGACCAACACAAATACCCATGACCGGCTTTCCGGCAACCAGACGCTTGTCGATGAGTTCATTTACATTCAGAGCATTCAGGGCATCCATGACTGCAGAGAAGGCACCCACACCCGGAATGAACAGGCCGTCTGCTTCGAGAACTTGGCTTCGGTTGTTGGTGAGAGTTACCTCGGCACCGGCAGCTTCGAGAGCGCGGACTGCCGAGTGAACATTTCCGGCACCGTAGTCGAGAACTACAACCGAAGGTTTGCTCACAGAGCGCCCTTGGTAGACGGAATGCCGCTGACGCGTGGGTCAGCTTCTACCGCCTTGCGCATTGCGCGAGCGAAAGCCTTGAACTCGGTCTCGGCGATGTGGTGCGGATCGCGACCGTCAAGAACAGTGACGTGAACGGTAATGCCAGCGTTGAGAGTGATTGCCTCAAAAACGTGGCGGACCAGCGAACCGGTGAAGTGGCCACCGATCAGGTGGTACTCAAAACCGGCAGGTTCTCCGGTGTGAACCAGATAAGGGCGACCTGAAACATCTACAACCGCGCGAACCAAAGCCTCGTCAAGAGGAACGGTTGCATCCCCATAGCGAGAAATCCCCGACTTGTCGCCGAGTGCTTCGCGAATTGCCTGACCTAGGACGATCGCGGTGTCTTCCACGGTGTGGTGAACGTCGATGTGAAGGTCACCGGTTGCTTTGATGTCGAGGTCAATTAGCGAGTGCTTTGAGAAAGCGGTGAGCAGGTGGTCGAAAAAGCCAACGCCGGTCGAAATGTTTGACTTGCCAGTGCCGTCGAGGTTGAGGGTTAGCTCGATGCTCGATTCGCTGGTGCTGCGCTTTATGCTGGCTGACCTGCTCATTAAATGCCTAACTTGGGAAAACGTCGTTGGGATGCTTAAAGTTTAGCCCCGATGTGTGAGGTCGGCTAGAGCCTCAAGGAATGCGGTCGTTTCCACCTGGGTTCCAGCGGTTACACGCAGGGTGTTTGGAATGCCAACGTTGCGAACGAGAATGCCGCGAGCAAGCAGAGCTTCAAACATCGCATTGGGATCGTCAACCCCGGCAAACAGAACAAAGTTTGAATCTGAACGGTATGGGTCGTAGCCGAGTTCTGCGAGCTCAACCAAAAGTCGATCGCGCTGCACCTGAATGTCGGCAACGGTTGCCAGCATGGCTTCGCTGTGGTCGAGCGCCGCTTCGGCTGCCGCCTGGGTGAACGCGCTCAGGTGGTAAGGAAGGCGAACTAAGCGAAGTGCATCGACAACTGCCGAGTCGGCCGCTAGGTAGCCGAGTCTGGCTCCGGCAAAAGCGAATGCTTTGGACATGGTGCGACTAATCAATAGACGAGGACGACCTGGAAGCAGCGAAATTGCGCTCTCTTCCTGACCATGCGAGAACTCGGCATAGGCTTCGTCGACAACGACTATTCCATTGGTGGCTTCGTAGGCTGCCTCGATACAAGAGAGCGACAGCGGCGTTCCGGTTGGGTTATTTGGCGAACAGAGCATCACGATGTCTGGCTGGTGTTCGGCAATAGCCTCTCGAATCAGTTCGGGAGTTAGTTCGTAACGTTCGGCTCGCTCTACTTCTAGGTAATCGGTATCTGCACCGAGTGCAATTAGCGAATACATCGAATAGGTTGGGCGAAATCCCAATGCCTTGCGGCCGGGACCACCGAACGCCTGGAAAATCTGCTGGATAACCTCGTTGGAACCGTTGGCAGCCCAGAGCTGTTCAGGCTTCAGGTCAAAGCCAAGATACTTGGCAAGCTTTTCACGAAGCGAGGTGAATTCTCGATCCGGGTAGCGGTTGATGTTTAGAACTGCTTCGGCAAGTCGCGAGACAACGTCGATGGCGACTTCTTCAGGAATGCGGTGGGAGTTTTCATTGACGTTCAGAGCAATCGGAACATGCAGCTGCGGGGCACCGTAAGGAGTGCGCCCCTTCAGGCTGTTACGAATTGGGAGGTCTGAAAGTTCGGTCACCCAAACAATATTAGGCGACTAGTTTGGGAGAGCTAGACGCTGACCTGGCTGAAGCTCGTTGGTGGTGAGGTTGTTGAGGTCTACGACGCTGGCGATCCACTCGCGAGGGTCTTGGCCCTTGGCGTGGGTTTCGGCCAGACCCCACAGGGTTTGACCAGCATTAACGGTGAGGTAGTGGAAGTGCGCCTTGCTAACTTCGCTCGATGCCGAAGCATTGGTTGAGAAGTAGCCGATGGCCATAAATAGCGCCGCAATAACAAGAATTGCCTTGGCTAGAACCGAAACTCGCTGTGCCTTCATGATGAGTCCTTACTCTCTCGTTCGAACATTTGTTTCGAACACTTGTTCGTATAACTAAACAATACCTCCACCCTCAGACACGTTGTCAATACTTTTTCGAATAAATGTTTGGTTTTTCCCTAAAAATCGAATAATCTTTCGATAAGACCTAACAAAGGATGATCATGTTCGAAGAGCACGAAGACCTTGCCGACTATCTACCTGCCGGTGCCAGCGAGAAGCTGAGCGCAAAGCAGCAGCTAATCCTTGCCGTTATCGGGAAGTTCCAGCAGACCAAGGGCTACTCCCCGAGCATGCGAGAAATTGGCGAACTGGTTGGCCTAAAGAGCGTTGCCAGCGTTAGCTACCAGCTGGGCGAACTCCATCAGCTAGGCTTCCTCGAAAAGAATGAAGGTCTTCAGCGCGCAATCTCCCCAATTGTTTCAAAGACCGGCGCCACTTCCATCGACTCGAACTCGAAGTCAATCCCCTGGGTTGGTCAGATTGCAGCAGGTACCGGGTTGCTAGCCGAGCAGAACATCGAAGACCACTTCACCCTTCCAAACCAACTGGTTGGAAAGAGCGACGACCTATTCATGCTGAAGGTCAAGGGTGACTCAATGATCGACGCAGCTATCTGCGACGGCGACTGGGTGGTTATCCGCATGCAGCAGACCGCTGAGAACGGTGACATCGTTGCCGCATTGCTTCCAGATTCAGAAGCCACGGTCAAGGTGTTCAAGCAGACGAATGGTCAAACCTGGCTACTGCCTCGAAACTCTTCGTTCGACCCAATCGATGGCACCCACGCGGTAATCATGGGTCGCGTGGTTTCGGTACTACGAGCCCTGTAGATAAGGCTTTAGCTCGGCGGCTAGGTCTGGTTTCACCAGAGCTTCGATGATTGTACCTGTCTCAACGTGCTCGCTGGAAATAAGTTTTCCATTCTGATGAATCTTCGAGATTAGCGAACCCTTGTCGTACGGAACCAGCGCGTGAACGCGAACGTCTGGCGAGGGGATTCGTTTGGCGATGGTCGCAAGAAGTTCCTCAATCCCCTCGCCGGTTCGCGCGGAAACAAAAACCGAATCCGGCTCTAGACCACGAAGTGCCAATCGGGTCGTTTCATCGATCAGGTCTGACTTATTGAAAACCACCAGCTCATCGATGTCGGTGGCTTCAACATCGGCAATCACCGAGCGCACAGTGCCAATCTGACCCGCTGGGTCTGGGTGCGAGGCATCCACAACATGCACAATCAGGTCTGCGTGGGAGATTTCCTCAAAGGTTGATTGAAACGCCTCAACCAGCTGGTGAGGCAAGCTGCGAACAAAACCAACCGTGTCGGCGATGGTGTACTCGCGACCGTCCTCGGTAACCGCCTGACGAACCGTTGGGTCCAAGGTTGCAAACAGCGCGTTCTCAACCAAAACTCCCGCTTTCGTGATGCGGTTTAGCAGGGAAGACTTTCCAGCGTTGGTATAGCCAGCGATAGCAACGGCAGGAGTTTGATTCTTTGTTCTGCTGTTTCGCTTAGCGTCACGAGCCGGTTTCATGGCTGCGATTTCCTTGCGCAACTTCGCGATTCGAGTATTGATGCGGCGGCGATCAAGTTCGATCTTGGTTTCACCTGGACCACGCGACCCCATACCGACACCACCGGCAGCCTGGCCACCGGCCTGACGGCTCATGGATTCACCCCAACCGCGAAGTCGAGGAAGGAGGTACTGAAGCTGCGCTAGTTCGACCTGGGCCTTACCCTCGCGACTCTTCGCGTGCTGGGCAAAGATATCGAGGATCACAGCGGTTCGATCGATTACCTTAACCTTCACGACGTCTTCGAGGTTACGGCGTTGTGAGGGAGCAAGTTCGGCGTCGGCAATCACTGTGTCGGCACCTGACTCAACCACGAGTTGGCGAAGTTCTTCGGCTTTACCTTTTCCTAGGAAAGTTGCTGGGTCTGGTTTCACGCGACGTTGAAGCAGGCCGTCCAAGATTTCGGAACCCGCGGTTTCAGCCAGGGCGGCTAGTTCGCGCAGTGAGTTTTCAGCGTCGAGCAAAGTGTTTTGACCCCAGAGGCCAATCAGTAGCACGCGCTCCATGCGGAGTTGGCGATACTCAACCTCGGTGATGTCTTCGAGTTCGGTTGAAAGCCCTTGAACGCGTCGCAGGGCGGCGCGGTCGGCCGCCTCAGACTGGTCGCCGTCGAAGTCTCCGTAGTCGTGAGTTTCGTCGTCACCGAGCGCCTGAGCCTTGGCTCCACGCTTCAGGATGCGATCAATGACCGCATCGGTGCTTTCGTTTTCGCTCATTGAAATAACCCTATGCGTTAATGTTTACCTATGTCTCAAGAGCACTATTTTTCGAATGAACCCACCGGGGAATTCAAACCGAAAACGATTTCGGTGACCCTGGCCGGTCGCGAAATTTCCGTGCTCACCGCCGGCAGCATGTTTTCACCGGATCACGTGGACACCGGCACCAAGGTACTTTTGGAAAATCTCGAGCTAGCCCCGACCGATGGAAACATCTTGGACATCGGTTGCGGCTGGGGTCCGATCACCCTCGCCCTGGCGATTGCTCGACCAGAGGCGACCATCTGGGCCATCGACGTGAACGAACGTGCTCTCGAACTCACCAAGCGCAATGCCGAACGACTCGGGCTGAATAATGTTAGACCTGCAACTCCCGAGGCCGTACCGAGCGATCTTTCGTTCTCTGGAATTTGGTCGAATCCCCCGATTCGCGTTGGTAAGGATGTTCTGCACGGAATCATGAAGACCTGGCTCCTGAGATTGATTGTGGGGGCAGACGCCTATCTTGTGATTCAGAAAAATCTTGGCTCAGATTCGCTACTCAAATGGCTTCAAGAAACCTTCGACGACTTTGAGTCAACCCGCTTGGAAACGGCTAAAAGCTTCCGCGTGCTTCAGGTGACCAGAGAGCGCTAATTCAGCTCGTCTAGATTCAGCGTGCCATCGAAGACGAGTTCGGCAGCGCCAGAAAGTCCAACGTGCCCCCCCTCTTCGGTTGGGAACATGCGAACTCCAAGAGTTCCACCGGGTACGGTTACGGTCCAGATGTTTGGAGCCCCTGCACCCGCCCAGTAGCGAGTGGCTAGCGCCGCGGCAACGATTCCGGTTCCGCAACTCAGGGTTTCACCAACACCACGTTCAAATACACGCA
>JBDKLA010000106.1:0-3933 GCA_039795835.1 Actinomycetota bacterium
GGCTCCAGTAGCAGGTATCGCAATGGGTCTGATCTCTGACACCATCGACGGCAAGACTCAGTACGCAGCTCTTACCGACATCCTTGGTGCCGAAGACGCACTTGGCGACATGGACTTCAAGGTGGCTGGAACTTCAGAGTTCATCACCGCGATCCAGCTAGACACCAAGCTCGACGGTATTCCTTCGGACGTTCTAGCCGGTGCTCTAACTCAGGCTAAGGAAGCTCGTACCGCAATCCTCGACGTGATGCAGCAGGCAATCAGCGAGCCCGCCGAAATGGCTGCCACCGCGCCTCGAATCATCTCGGTGAAGATTCCTGTCGACAAGATCGGTGAGGTCATTGGTCCAAAGGGCAAGATGATCAACCAGATTCAGGAAGACACCGGAGCAGACATCTCGATCGAAGACGACGGTACCGTATTCATCGGTGCAACCGACGGTCCTTCGGCCGAGGCTGCCAAGGCTGCCATCAACAACATCGCGAACCCACACGTTCCCGAGATTGGTGAGCGCTTCCTAGGAACCGTTGTGAAGTTGGCCACCTTCGGTGCGTTCATCTCGCTAGTTCCTGGCAAGGACGGCCTGCTACACGTGTCTGAGCTAAAGAAGATCTCTGGCGGCAAGCGCGTTGAGAACGTTGAAGACGTTCTTGAGGTTGGCCAGAAGCTTCAGGTTGAAATCACCAAGATCGACGACCGTGGAAAGCTTTCGCTTTCGCCTGTCGTTGAAGGTGACGCAGCCGCAGCGTCTGACGCAGAATAATTCAATAAATGGCTGAGATCTTTTTCCCATTAGATCGCGCCGAACTCGAGTTCACCGCTTCGGGAGGCAGTACGGTTCGCCGAACTGTTCTCCCGAGCGGTGTTCGCATTCTCTCCGAGGGCATGCCTGGCGCTCAGAGTGTTTCAATCTCGTTCTCGGTGCCGGTTGGTTCCCGAGATGAAACCGGTGGCCACTTTGGTTCCACCCATTTCCTGGAACACCTCCTGTTCAAAGGAACCGGCAAGCGTTCGGCACTCGACATCGCAATTGCCTTCGACTCGGTCGGTGGCTCTTCAAACGCAGCTACCGGCAAGGAGTACACCTCCTACTACGCGCGCGTTCAGGACCGCGCGCTTCCTTTGGCAATCGACGTGATTGCCGACATGCTTACCAGCTCGGATATCGACCCTAAAGAGTTCGACAACGAGCGAACCGTAATTCTTGAAGAACTTGCTATGAACGACGACGACCCTGAGGACGTTGCGCACGAGGCATTTACCGCGGCGCTTCACGGGGATCACCCGCTCGGCCGCCCAATCGGCGGAACGGTTCAGACCATTACCGACGTAACCCGAGACGCAGTCTGGGAGCACTACAAGGCCAACTACCGCCCGCAGGACGTTGTCATTGCGGCGGCCGGTGGAGTGAACCACGACGAGTTGGTTCGTTTGGTATCAGAGAGTCTTGAAGCGGCCGGCTGGGATCTTTCGGTGGTTGCCTCACCTCGTGAGCGACGCTTCCAGGGCGATACCTTCATTCCTCGCGCCAAAACCCTCGAGGTTATCAAGCGTCCGATCGCTCAGACCAACATCCTGATTGGTTGCCAGGGCTTCGTTGCCGATGACCCTCGCCGCTACGACATGGCGGTTTTGAACACCGTTCTCGGTGGCGGCATGTCGTCCAGGCTGTTTCAGGAGGTTCGCGAAAAGCGCGGGCTGGCCTACTCGGTTTACTCGTTCAACCAGGCTTACTCCGATGGAGCGATCTTCGGTCTCTACGCCGGCTGTGCTCCTGCCAAGGCGACCGAGGTCACCGGCCTCATGGTCTCCGAGCTTGAAAAGCTCGCCGACTCAGGCATTACCGATGAAGAACTAACGCTTGCAAAGGGCAACATCTCTGGATCGCTTGCACTCAAGTTCGAAAGCTCGATGGCCAGAATGAACCGCTTGTTCTCCTCGGAGATTCACAACGGAAAGTTCTTCGACCTAGACGAAACGCTGCTTCGCTATTCGAAGGTAACTTCCGAAGGCGTGCAGAAGGTTGCCCAGGAATTGGTATCTCGAGAGCGCTCGCTGGTTGCCGTTGGTGATGTTGACGAGTCGGCTTTCAAGAGTTTCGTTTAAGGTTTAGTTATGACCATCAAAGTTGCAGTTGTAGGCGCCACCGGCCGCATGGGTAAGTTGGCAATCGATCTCATCGATTCCGCCCAGGATCTCACTCTGCACTCGGCCCTCAACTCCGGTTCTTCACTTTCCGAGCTAATCGGTGCCGACGTGGTCTTCGATGTGACCAAACTTGAGGTCAGTCAGAACGTTGTGAACTTTGCCGTTGAAGCTGGAATTCCGGTGGTCGTTGGTACCTCGGGCTGGTCTCAGGCGAAGCTTGCCGAACTCGAAGCCAAGGTAGCCAAAGCTGGCAGCACCGCTGTGGTGGTGCCCAACTTCTCGATCGGTTCGATGCTGGCAACCCGTTTTGCAACCGAGGCAGCCAAGCATTTTTCAACGATTGAAATCGTTGAAGCTCACCATGCACACAAGGTTGATTCACCTTCCGGAACTGCCATTCGAACTGCTGAACTAATTGCTGCAGCCAGGGGAGAGGTTCCACTGGTGACCGGTGTGGGCCAGCAGGCACGCGGCGAAATAGTGGCCGGCATTCCGATTCACTCACTACGTCTCAGTGGCGTCAGCGCCAAGCAAGAGGTTATCCTCGGTGGCGAGAGCGAAGTTCTCACCATACAACACGAGGTATCTTCGGTTGCTTCTTACAGTGCAGGCATCCTGGCTGCTATTCGTTTCGCGAACACCAACAAGGGTCTCTTTGTTGGCTTGGACGCGGTAGTTTCCTAAATGAAATCCCCGAAACTCGGCGCTGCGATTTCAATTGCACTGCTTTTGGTCTATGTCGTCCTGCTTGGAAACTGGGGCATCCAAATGATTTCGGCGGGTGGCCCGATCGGGATCACAATGGGCGTTCTGGTGCTTGCATTTCCGGCGCTCGGTCTTTGGGTCATTTTTCGCGAACTTCGATTCGGCACCAAGGTTGAGGCCATGGGCAAAGAGCTTGAGGCGGCCGGCGAATGGCCGGTCTTCCAGCTGGTGCTTCGCCCAAGCGGCCGCCCAACCCGTGAATCTGCAGATGCCAACTTCTTGGTGTACGCCAAACTTGCCGAAGAAAACCCAGACGACTGGAAGAGTGCTTACGCGCTGTCGCTGGCTTACGACGCCTGCGGAGATCGTCCTAGAGCGAGAAAAGCCATGGCCGAAGCCATGGCTCTTCACCGGTAGTTGCCGATTAGGCCTTGATTAGGCCGATACGGGCAAGTCCCAGCCAGATCTGGCAGCCCAGGCAGTAGTTGAACACTGCATTTAGGAATGCCGCGAAGAAGGCTGCGCCGGCTGCGATGGTGAGACCCAGAGGAAGTCCGGCTAGGCCAAGGATTAGACCGGTTCCCGAAACCAATAGACCTACCAACTGGGCAAACTTTGGTGGGCGTGGGTCTTCGAGTTCCTTCGGTGCCTTTAGCAGCGGGCGAATCAGGCGCTTGTAGATATAGCCGTAAGGGTGGTTCGAGTTACCGAAGATTGCACCGATTGCAAACAGGGTCACGATGATCGACAGCAGTGCGATTGCGCTTGAGAAAGTTGCTGGATCGAGCGAAAGGTAGACGTCTACCAGAAGTAGAACGGTGGTGATGGCGGCACCGAAACGTGGTCCGCGTGGGTCAATCTGTTGCTTGCTCATTAGATAACGAAGTGTCCGATCTCTTCATCGATGGTTGATTGTTTTGGTGCTCCACCAATCCTTGATTTCACGATTCCCTTCGAATCCAAAACCAGGGTGGTGGGAGTTTGTAGGATGCCGAACTTTTCGGCAAGGTCCAGGCGGTGGGTTAGGTCTACCTCGATGTGCAGCACGCCGTGCGAGGTTTTCTCTAGTTCCTCGAAGAG
>JBDKLA010000107.1:0-3564 GCA_039795835.1 Actinomycetota bacterium
CGAAAGCGAGTCTTCAGGAATTTTTCTGGCACAGCCCCAAGTTTAAGCCCAAGGCGACCGAGTTCCGTATGCCAACGGGGTTAGACTTAGTTACGTCGCTTCAGAGTTGAATCATCAGGAGGCATCGTGCCAACCAAGCCAACCGGAACCCTCTACCGAGGAAAGACCGGCATGTGGTCGTGGGTTCTCCACCGCATCACAGGCGTATCAATCTTCTTCTTCCTTCTTGTACACACCCTCGACACTGCACTGGTTCGCCTCGACCCAGTTGCCTACAACGCGGTAATCGAGACCTACAAGACCCCAATCATTGGTGTTGCCGAGCTCGGTCTCGTGGCAGCCATTTTGTTCCACGCCCTAAACGGTGTGCGCATCATCCTGGTTGACTTCTGGAGCAAGGGTGCCAAGTACCAGCGCGTAATGTTCTGGATCGTCATCGCGCTTGCATTCGCACTGTTCGTTGGCTTCGCACCCCGCCACGTAATCCACATCCTCGAGTACATCCAGGCAGGTAAGTAATGGTTACCATCGAAACTCCTCGCAGCCCACGCAGCCGCAAGTCGGCTAGCCGCGAAAAGCTAGCGTGGCTGTTCATGCGCGCTTCCGGCGTCGTCCTCATCGTCCTCATCTTCGGACACCTGTTCATCAACCTCTTCACCGGCGACGGCATCAAGGCAATCGACTTCGCCTTCGTAGCCGGCAAGTGGGCAAACCCGCTCTGGAAGGTTTGGGACACCCTAATGCTCTGGCTTGCGCTGATCCACGGCACCAACGGTATGCGCACCCTGGTCAACGACTACGCCGAGCGCGAGGGATGGCGCAAGAGCCTGAACTTCGCACTTTGGACGATCTGCATCGCCCTAATCGTGCTGGGAACCCTAGTGACCACCACCTTTGACCCATGTCCAGACACCAGTGTTGCTTCAGCACTGCCACAGTTCTGCAAGTAGTAGGAAAGCACCCAATTGAGTAAACCTAAGGTTCACAACCACCAGTACGACGTAGTAATCGTGGGAGCCGGTGGCGCAGGTATGCGCGCTGCCATCGAAGCCGGGCCTCACGCGAAGACCGCCGTTATCTCTAAGCTGTTCCCAACCCGTTCGCACACCGGTGCCGCTCAGGGTGGTATGGCTGCCGCTCTTGCCAACGTTGAAGAAGACAGCTGGGAATGGCACACCTTCGACACCGTAAAGGGTGGCGACTACCTCGTTGACCAGGACGCCGCCGAGATTCTTGCCAAGGAATCGGTTGAGGCCGTTATCGACCTAGAAAACATGGGTCTGCCATTCAACCGCACCCCAGACGGCAAGATCGACCAGCGACGCTTCGGTGGCCACACCCGCGACCACGGTAAGGCTCCGGTTCGTCGCAGCTGTTACGCAGCCGACCGCACCGGTCACATGATTCTTCAGACCCTTTACCAAAACTGTGTCAAGCTCGGCATCGAGTTCTACAACGAGTTCTACGTTCTCGACCTCGTTATGAACACCGTCGACGGCGAAGAGCGTCCTAGCGCGGTTGTTGCCTACGAACTAGCAACCGGCGAAATCCACATCTTCCAGGGCAAGTCGATCATTTTCGCAACCGGTGGTTTCGGAAAGATCTTCAAGACTACCTCAAACGCCCACACCCTAACCGGCGACGGCGTTGGAATCATCTGGCGCAAGGGTCTTCCACTCGAAGACATGGAGTTCTACCAGTTCCACCCAACCGGTCTAGCCGGGCTCGGCATCCTTCTTTCGGAGGCTGCTCGCGGTGAAGGTGGAATCCTCCGCAACGCTTCGGGTGAGCGCTTCATGGAGCGTTACGCCCCAACCATCAAGGACCTAGCTCCTCGAGACATGGTTGCCCGCGCAATGGCAAACGAGGTTCGCGAAGGTCGCGGAGCCGGCCCACACAAGGACTACGTTCTGCTCGACCTGACCCACCTTCCACCAGAGGTCATCGACGCCAAGCTTCCAGACATCACCGAGTTCGCTCGCACCTACCTCGGCGTTGAGCCTTACACCGAGCCAGTGCCGGTATTCCCTACCGCGCACTACGCCATGGGTGGTATCCCAACCAACGTCAAGGCCGAGGTTCTGCGTAACAACAAGAAGGTTGTTCCAGGTCTCTACGCCGCCGGTGAGTGTGCCTGCGTTAGCGTCCACGGTGCAAACCGCCTGGGCACCAACTCGCTGCTCGACATCAACGTCTTTGGAAAGCGTGCCGGTATCGCCGCCGTTGAATACGCGAAGACCGCCAAGCACGTTCCAGTTCCAAAGGACGCCGCGAAGGGTGTGCTCGATCTAATCGAAGAGATGCGCAACTCAAACGGTACCGAGAAGATTGCCGTGCTTCGCAAGGAGCTTCAGGACACCATGGACAAGAACGCTCAGGTGTACCGCACTGAAGAGTCGCTCGACGAGGCCCTCAAGGTTATCGCCGACCTTCGCAAGCGTTACAAGAACATCCAGGTTCAAGACAAGGGTTCGCGTTTCAACACCGACCTACTCGAAGCCATCGAACTCGGCTTCCTGTTTGACCTTGCCGAAGTTCTCGTGGTCACCTCGAAGGAGCGTCGCGAAAGCCGCGGCGGTCACTTCCGCGAAGACTACCCAACCCGTAACGACGAGAAGTTCATGGTTCACTCCATGGCCTACAAGAACGGGTCCAAGATCAAGATCGACTGGAAACCAGTTGTTATCACCAACTACCCACCGATGGAGCGTAAGTACTAATGTCTACCGCAGTTGCTGAAAACACCGAAATTGGAGTTGTTCCAAGCTTCACTGTGACGCTGTTCGTCCGCCGATTCAACAAGGAAGACGGTCAGGAAGCTCGCTGGCAAGACTTCGACGTGACCGTTCACGGAACCGACCGCGTGCTCGACGCACTTCATAAGATCAAGTGGGAAATCGACGGCACCCTGAGCTTCCGTCGCTCTTGCGCTCACGGTGTTTGTGGCTCGGACGCCATGCGCATCAACGGCCGCAACCGCCTAGCCTGCAAGACCCTGATCAAAGACCTCGACATCACTCAGCCAATCTATGTTGAGCCAATCAAGGGTCTTGAGGTTGAGAAGGACCTCATCGTCAACATGGAGCCTTTCTACCAGGCCTTCCGCGACGTAAAGCCATTCCTCATCGCCAGCGACAAGCCGGAGAAGGAACGCCTGCAGAGCCCTGAAGACCGCGAGCGCTTCGACATGGGCACCAAGTGCATCCTCTGCGCCGCTTGTACCTCGAGCTGCCCAGTCTTCTGGACCGACGGCCAGTACTTCGGCCCAGCCGCGATCGTGAACGCTCACCGCTTCATCTACGACTCCCGCGACGAAGCTGCCGAGGTTCGCCTCGACATCCTCAACGACAAAGAAGGTGTCTGGCGCTGCCGCACCACCTTCAACTGCACCGAGGCCTGCCCTCGCGGCATCGAGGTCACCCGCCTAATTGCAGAGGTCAAGCAGGCAATTCTGCGCGGCAAGCCGTAACCTATGGCGAACCGTGCGAAGGCTATCTTCTTAGCTTTTGCGCTAACCCTAGGCTTACTGGCACCAACCTCGCCGGCAATCGCCGACTCCCAATC